>JAUTWX010000160.1 GCA_030838385.1 Acidobacteriaceae bacterium | reverse complement strand
AACAGTTCAACGCCTTCAACCTCAACTCGGAGATACAGCAGGCCCTCAACGGCAATCAAGCCCTGATCCAGCAGATCGTCTCCAGCGGCCTCGCCAATGCCAATGATCTCCAGGCCATCGCCGCCATCCTGCTCGCCTCCGGCCAGATTTCGAATTCGGTCCTCAGCCAGCCCTTCGCCGTCTTCGGCGGCGGCCTCACCGCTACCGGTGTCACGCTCGGCAGCCCCACGGTCAACATGGCGCTCAATACCAGCGACAGCCGCGCCATCGACCAGCTCCAGCTCCGCCTGCAGGACCAGGAAGCAGGAGACATCATCGCCGGCATGCACTACCCCATCATCCAGTCCAGCTACTCCAACCTCACCGGCAGTGGCGTCAACATCCCCGGCCTCAACACTGCCGGACTCTCCAGCCAGCTCGCCGCGCTGGGCCTGAACACTTCCAGCCTCAACCAGCAGACCATTCCGCAGATCCAGTATCAGGACCTCGGTCTGCAGATGAAGGCGACGCCCTACATCCATCGCGACCAGTCCGTGTCGCTCAAACTCGATCTCAAGATTCAGGCGCTCGGCGGCACCTCCATCAACAACATCCCCATCCTGACCAATCGCCAGTTCACCGCCGATCTCGATCTGAAGGACGGCGCGAGCGCGATGGTGACCAGCAATCTCAACTCGCAGGAAGCCAACGCCGTCAGCGGCCTTCCCGGCCTCAGCGAAATCCCCGGCCTGCAATCCACCACCAACAAAAACGTGCAGCGCAGCGACGACGAGCTGGTTGTCCTCATCACTCCGCACGTTGTCCGCCTGCCCCATCCCTCAGGAGCAAGCCAGGTCATACTGGTGCCTACGCATCAGTAGAAAAAAATCCGGTCGTCCTGAGCAAAGCGAAGAGCCTCCCAGAACCTGTCGAAGGGACCTGCCTTTTGCGCGGGCCGCACCAGCACATCGTCGCGTCATCCCGACTGAAGCGGCAAAGCCGCGCAGCGGAGAGGGATCTGCTGTTTCTCTCCGGTCCCAAGACCTACTTCTGCTTCATGTCGTAATCAATAATCAGCTTCAACTGGTCATACGGAATCCCCGCCAGCGGTAGCGCGCGGCCATTCACAAACAGCGTCGGCGTCGAGTTCACGCCCACCTCTTCGCCCACGTGAAGCGACGCATCCACCGCCGCCTTGGTCGAAGGCTCAGCCACGCACGCCTTCACCTTCGCCTGGTCCACACCGGCCGCCGTCACTGCCGAAGCAATCGCCTGCGCGGAATTCTGCGGCGTCAGTTGCGCCTGGTTCGCGTACACCGCATCGCTGTACTTGAAGAACGCCTCGTTGCCGCCGATTTTGGTCACGCACGCACCCGTCTCCGCCGCCTTCTCCGCCTCGCTGTGGACGTTGCGCAGCGGAAAGATCTCGGAGACGAAGCGCGCCTGCGGATAATCCTTCAGCAGGCGCTCCACCGTGGGCTGCGCCTCCTTGCAGTGCGGACACTCGAAGTCGGCAAACTCCACCAGCAGCAGCGGCGTATTCGCCGGTCCACGCGACGGCCCCTTGGCATCTCGCGCCAGAATACTTCCATAATTCTCGAACGGGTGTTCGCCGAACGGCAGAATCTCATCGTTGGCGATCAGGTGCTGCCCATCCGGCAGCGTCAGGAAGCCGAGCACCGAAGGCTGCGCCTGCTGCGTGCCCTTCTCTTCCACCAGCACGGTCACGCGGCTGATTCCCTGCACCTGTGTCGGCTGGATCGCCTGCACCTGGAAGATGCGGTTCGTGTCATATCCCCAGCTCGCCCGCAGAAACGCCTGCACTGTCTCTTTACTCGGCGCGGGCGCGGTAAAGTTCGCCGGGTCCGGCGGCGGCATCGGTTGTAGTTGTGCCGGTGCAGCGGGCTGTGCCGGAACCGCGGATTGCCCAGCCGGTTGCCCGGGAGCGCCACTCTGCGCCGCGGGCGCCTCAGGAGCGTCCGGCGGATTCGCCTGCCCTAGCGCCGCAATCGTCACCATTAAAGTTACACAAAGCAGCGTTGTCCTGAGTCCGCCGCGCACAAAACTATCCATCGAACCTCTCCGGAAGCATTAGAAACTTAAACCTGTACTTTCACTGCAATTGGAAAACGCCGTCCGCTGCCAAACGACTTCGCCGTCACCTTCAGCACCGGCGCCGCCTGCTGCCGCTTATACTCGCTGTGCTCAATCAGCTTCACAACCTTCTGCACCAGCGCCAGGTCCAGACCCTGCTGATCCGCGATCGCCTGCATAGGCATGTACCGCTCCACGTACGCCTCTACCAGTGGATCGAGCACCTCGTAGGGCGGCAGCGAATCCGTATCAAGCTGCCCCGGCCGCAGCTCTGCCGATGGAGCCTTTTCCAGAATTGCTCGCGGAATCACCTCGCGTTCGCGGTTCACATGGCGCGAGAGCGCATACACCCGCGTCTTCACCAGGTCGCCAATCACCGCCAGCGCTCCCACCATGTCCCCGTACAGCGTGCAGTAGCCTACCGCCATTTCGGACTTGTTCCCGGTCGTCAGCACCAGCGCGCCCAGCTTGTTGGAGAGCGCCATCAGCAGCGTCCCGCGTATGCGCGACTGTATGTTCTCCTCGGTCACGTCCGGCGCCCGCCCGGCAAACAGCGGCGCCAGCGCCTCTGTGAACTGGCTGAAGATTCCATCGATGCGAATCGTCTCGTACCTAATGCCCAGATTGCCGGCCAGTGTGCTGGCGTCGTCGAGCGAGCCCTGCGACGAGTAAGGGCTTGGCATCCCCACTCCGATCACGTTCTCTTTGCCCAGCGCATCCACGGCAATCGCCGCCACCAGCGCCGAATCGATGCCGCCGCTCAACCCGATCAGTGCCTGCTTGAAGCCGCATTTGCGAATGTAGTCGCGCGTCCCCATCACCAGCGCCGCATACGTCGCCGCATCGTCGCCCTCCACGGTGCGATGCATCTCGCCCGTGCCCGCTGCCGTGTCCACCATCACCAGGTCTTCGGCAAACGAGCGCCCCTGCGCCATCGTCTCGCCGCGCGCGTTCAGCGCCAGACTCGTGCCGTCGAAGATCAGGCTGTCGTTCCCGCCCGTCTGGTTCACCATCAGGATCGGTAGCTTGTGATGCCGCGCCGCCGCGGCCAGCATCTCCGCACGCTGCTCTCGCTTTCCCTGCCAGAAAGGCGATGACGAAATATTCAGGATGAGCGTGGCGCCTTGCCGCACCTGCTCCTCTACCGGATCGACCTTGTACAGCCGCTGCTTCCAGTAGCCCTTGTCGTTCCAGGCGTCTTCACAGATGGTCAACGCCACCAGTTCGTTGCCGATCTTCACCACGTCCTGATGTTCGGCCGGGGCGAAGTAGCGCTGCTCATCGAAGACGTCATAGAACGGCAGCAGCATCTTGCGCTGCGTAAAGGTGATCTCGCCGTTCTGCATCAGCACGGCCGCGTTGCTCACGCGCTTCCCGGCACCCGGCGGCGACGGCACCAGCGTTCCGCAGATCACGGAGATCGATTTGCCGGCGGTAGCTTCGCGCGCAATCTCCGCCGCGGCCTCGCCTGCCAGCTTCACGAAGGAGGGCTTCTCTACGAAATCTCCCGTCGGATAGCCGCAGATGCACAGCTCCGGAAAGATCACCAGGTCTGCGCCGCGCCGCTCCGCTTCGCGTACATTCTGCAGAATTCGTGCTGTGTTCCCTCGAAAATCCGCGACCGTCGGATCGATCTGCGCCAGCGCAATCTTCACAGCTTCAGTGTATCGGAGAACGCAATGCAGAAGAGGCCAGCACCAAGGCTGGCCTCTTCTGCATTCGATGTGAAAAGGCTACGTTCCCGTGCCCGCGACCACCACGCCTACCGTGCGAACCAGGATTTTGATGTCCAGCCACAGACTCCAGTTCTCGATGTACGCCGTGTCCAGCGAGATGTAGCTATCGAAGGAGGGATCCTGTCGCGCCTGCACCTGCCACAGACCGGTGATGCCGGGCACCACATCCAGCCGGCGCAGATGGTTCAACTCATAGCGCTTCACTTCGCTGGCGATCGGCGGCCGCGGCCCCACCAGGCTCATGTCGCCGCGCAGCACGTTGATCAGTTGTGGCAACTCGTCCAGTGAATACTTGCGCAGAAAGCGTCCCATGCGCGTGATGCGCGGATCGTTAGTGATCTTGAACAAGACGGAGTCGCGCTCGTTCATGTGCAGGACCTCAGTCCTGCGCCGCTCCGCATCGGGCACCATTGTGCGGAACTTCAGGCAGCGGAAGACGCGAGCCTTCTTGCCGATGCGCTCCGATCCGTAGAAGATCGGTCCCGGGCTGTCGCTACGCACGGCAATCGCAATCGCCAGCAGCACCGGCGAGAGCAGCACCAGCGCCACGCTCGAAGCGGCGATGTCCAGCATGCGCTTCATCACCATCCCGATCACCGGTACTTCGCCGCGATGCAGCGGGATGGTGGGAAACTGACCGATATATTCGATAGGGCTGTTCCATGCCAGTCCGTCGTACAGGTCAGGCACTACGCGGATATCGACGCCTGCCTCGCGTGCCTGCTGCACCAGACGCTTCACCAGACCGCGCTCGCAGGGCGCGGACAAAAATATCTCGTCCACGAAGTGCTTGCGCGCCAGTTCGAGAACTTCATCCACCGTCCCCAGCACATCCGCACTATCCACGACACCGTCGGAATCATAGCCCGGCAGATGCACGAAGCCCTTGAAGGTGAAGCCAAGATGCCGAATGCCTTCGATGTGATGCCGCAGCGCCTGGCCGACCCGCCCCGTGCCGACCACGAGAATATTGCGCGTCTCGATGCCCCGGTCGTAGCGGCGATACACGATCGCTCGCCAGATCAGCCGCCGTGTGCACAACAGCACCGCGGTGAAAGTGATGGTCAGCAGCACGACGGCACGCGACACCACCTGTCCACGCGCCAGGTACAGGGCGCCGGACAGCAGCAGGCCCGCCGTGCAGCACGCCTGGATTGTCAACCGCTGGTCGTGCAGAGTATTACGTAACTCGATCGGCGCGTAGAGATGCATGCGCCGGCTGGCCAGAATCAGCGCCAGCGTGAACCAGCACAGATAGAACAGCGATGCCCATGGACTGCTGCTCAACATGGACTGCGTTTGAAATACGGAATCATCCGTAATGAAATTACCCAGGCGAACGCGCACTGCCAGCGCCGCTGCAAGCAGCACGCACAGCGTATCGCAAAACGCCCAGAACACCGCCACCCGGGACGAATGGGACCATATGGTGGAACGGCTGGCCGGAACTGGCCTGGTTCCGACGGAATGGAATCGCTCCGCACTTTCAAGGCGAGGGACAAACTCCGGAGTGCTCATCGAGGGGACCTGGGTACTCCTGTCAAACGACTTCGCATAGGGGAATGACAAATACGATGCAGTCTGGCCGCCCGGGGATTGCATGCTGCACCAGATGTGAGTGGTATTGCGTGGAACGTGTTCAGAACATTAGCGAAAGTGTCGCTTCTTCCAGCGATCTGCACGCCCTGTTCCATTTTTCTATCGCTCCTCGTTCACCCTTGCCTGCGTTGTCGACGGCTTGCAAAGGGCCTGCGCCAGGAGCCCGGCGCAGAGCACTGAAACAAGCAAAGTTTAGCATCGTGATGGCCGACGAACTTTGAACAACACGCAGATTGTAGGCTGCTGCATCGAGCAAATTGTGCTTGAAAAGCCACGAAAAAATCACCACATTGTCAAATGATCTGCTCTGCCACTCTGCAAAGCCCTGCTTCACCTTCACATCGCTCTCTGTAGTGTGCAACTCTTTCCCTACGAATTTCCACACTTGGCCTATGACACTTTTGAGTCATGGCATGCGAACCGAATTTATACATTTGGAAGAACGAGCGAATCCAACTCTAGAAACTGCTGCAGAATTTCATCGTCGCTTCGCTTCATCTCGTCCATCGTTCCGAAGAAGAGAACCTTTCCCTGATGCAGAAACACCACGTGATCGGCAAGCCGCTCGGCAAACCGCATATCGTGTGTTACCACGATGCTGGTCAGCAGCAGTTGCGTCTTCAGCTTCTGGATCAGGTCGCCCAGCAGCCGGCCCATCAGCGGATCCACCATCGTCGTCGGCTCATCGTAGAGAATCGCTTCCGGCTGCGCTGCCATCGCCCGTGCGATTGCCACTGATCGTTTCATCCCTGTCGATAGATCCGACGGCAGCAGGTCCGCCATGCCCGTCACCCCCACCATCTCCAGCAGACCATTCACAATCTTCTGGATCTGATCTTCTTCGAGCTCCCTCCTCTCGCGTAGTGGGAAGGCCACGTTCTCTCCCACACTCAGCGAATCGAAGAGCGCTCCACTCTGGAAGACCATCGTGACTTTCTTGCGCACCTCATCCATTTGCGCATCGCTGAACTGAGCGATATCCTCGCCCGCAACCAGGATCCGTCCCTTGTCCGGCTTCAGAAAACCCATGATCTGCTGCAGCGACACCGACTTGCCCACCCCGGAGCGGCCTAGGATGCACAACGTCTCGCCAGTCATCACCGCGAAGTTCACATCATCCAGCACATGAAGATCGCCAAACGATTTCGATACATGGTCGAAGACGATATAAGGCTCTGGCGGCTTCGCTGGTGTCTGAGGAACGTTGCCGTTCTCCTGCGCCTCCTGCGCCTCACGCACCTCTTCGCGAATCAACTCGGGCGGAATCTCCAGCGGAGTCTCATCCTCGGCCGGCAGCGGAACTTCCTTTCCTTCCTGCGGCGCAGCATTGCGCAGCAGCGTCTCCTCCGCCACACTCTCGCCTGAAGAGTCCTGCTCTCCCGCCGACCGGCCTGAAGACTCCTGCTCTCCCGCGGAGTCCGCGTCACCTCTCGGTTCCTCGTCGTCCATCCTCATAGCATAGGGCTCATAGGCGTAGGGGTGGATGCAAGCAGTTTCTCCGCGATCCTCACCTCCGCCGGAGTATTGCAGTTCATGAACTGCTGGTGTGTCGCCACCGCCGTGCGCCATGCGCCGGTCGCCGCAACTCTCTCTGCATCGAAGCAGTCGAGTCTCCCCGCCGCGCCGCGCTCCACCGCACGCATCACTTTGTAATCTCCAGTCTCCAGTGCAGCGGTTATTCCCGGCAGCAGCTCCCGCCGATAGACCGCGCACAGCGGCTGCGGCTCACCCAGCAGCCGGGGGATGGTCGCAACCGCGCCGGTAGTCGAGGCCCGCCGCAGCATCCATGCCAGGAACTCCGTCTCCAGCAACGGCAGATCCACGCCCAGCACCAGCACCAGCGCAGCCTCGCTCCTCGCAAGCGCCGTCTCCATCCCGCTCAACGGCCCGCAATCGGGATGTGCATCGCTCAAGACCTCAGCCGAACTCTTCACAACTGGCTCACGCAGCCCCGCCACTCGCGCCCGCAGACCCAGCGTAAGCAGCTTGCTCAGCATGTGCTCCAGCAGCGGCCGCCCCGCCAGCGCAACGCCTGCCTTGTCCTGTCCCATGCGCAGGCTGCGGCCACCGGCAAGCACCCAGCCTTCCGCATTCATGATGGTCAGGCACCCAGCAGTTCAAACATGCGAATCACCGACGCAATGCCGCGATAGAAATTCGCGATGTGGAACTTCTCGTTCGGCGCGTGCAGGTTGTCGTCCGGCAGACCGAAGCCCATCATCACTGCGGGAATCTTCAAGTGCCGCTCGATGTCGCCGACGATCGGAATCGATCCGCCGCCGCGCACGAACACCGTCTCCTTGCCGAAGATTTCGCGCATGGCATCCTTCGCCGCCGTCACGTAAGGATTGTCCGTCCCCACCACAATCGCATCGCCCGAGTGAATCAGCCGCACCTCCAGCGTCACGCCCTCCGGCGCCAGCGACTCCACGAACGCCTTATACTGCGCGAAAGCCTTCTTCGGCGTCATTGCCGGGACCAGCCGCATCGATACCTTCGCCGTCGCGCGCGCCGGGATCACCGTCTTCGCCCCCGCGCCCGTAAATCCGCCGGGCATGCCGTGCACATCCAGCGTCGGCCGCGCCCACGTCCGCTCTAATACCGAGTAGCCCGCTTCGCCCGTCAGCACGGGCGAGCCCACCTCCGCCTTGCGGTAATGCTCTTCGTCGAAAGGCAGCCGCTTCCAGGCCGCCTTCTCCTCCGTCGACGGCGCCTCCACATCATCGTAGAAGCCCGGAATCAGAATCTTCCCCGCGCGATCCTTCAGCCCGGCAATGATCTGCGCCAGCGCCACAAACGGATTCGGCGCCGCGCCGCCATACATCCCCGAATGCAAATCGGTCTTCGCGCCCCGCACCTCGATCTCGGTGTAGATCATCCCGCGCAGCCCCACACACAAGGTCGGCAGCTCCGGCGCAAACATCTCCGTATCCGACACCAGCGCGAAGTCCGCCTTCAATTCCTCCGGATGCTCACGCACGAACGCCGCGATCCCCTCGCCGCCAACCTCTTCCTCACCCTCGAGAATCACCCGCACATTCACCGGCAGTTTTCCGCCGCCCGTCTCGAACAGCGACTCCAGCGCCTTCAGGTGCATGTACATCTGACCCTTGTCATCTACCGCCCCGCGCGCATACAGGTTGCCGTTGCGCTCTGTCGGCTCAAAGGGCGGCGTCAGCCACTCATCCAGCGGATCGGGCGGCTGCACATCGTAATGTCCATAGCACAGCACCGTCGGCTTGCCCGTGGCGTGCAGCCACTCGCCACAGACCAGCGGATGCCCCGCTCGTCCCCCGTGCGCTGTCTCAATCAGCCGCACGTTTTCAAGGCCAATGCGTGTCATCTCCGCCGCCAGCCTCTCCGCCGCGCGGCGCGTGTCGCCGTTGTGCTCCGGCAAGGTGGAGATGCTGGGAATCCGCAGCAGCTCCTTCAACTCCTCAAGAAATCGCGGCTGATGCGCGCGGGCATATTCGACAGCAGCACTGGACATAGAGATCGCTCACTCCGGTGTTCTCACTCCGGTTGCGATCATAGCCGAGCCGGCGAGGGATCACGCCTCAGGTGTTCGACCAGTGCGGCGGGCGTTGAGGTCGCCCTCCCACTGCACTTTCCCGCGAAGCCGGCGGATGCCTCCCTGCGATTGCATCTTCGCCAGGGACTGCTTCCCGATCGCCGGAACCCTTTCCCCCGGAACCTTTTTCTTCGTGCGATCGCTTTCTTGGGTTGGAAGGAGGACTCGATTGTCCGACCCATTCTTCTTATTTGTCTTACTTGTCCCCATATGTTCTCTCCACGACACACAAGAAGGGCACCCGCATGTACTGTACTGCGGTCGGAGTCCTAACCCCTGATCCCTCTTCTCTCCGCTCTCAATACCGCAGCACCGCGGGGTCCACATCCCGCGACCAGGCATCGATCCCGCCGCGCAGCGACTGCGCCTGCTCAAACCCTTGATTGCGCAGCCAGTTCGCCACATTCAGCGACCGCACCCCGTGGTGGCAGATCACCACGATCCGCTCCTCCGGGTCCAGTTCGTTGTAGGCGCGGCCCGGAACCTCGCCCATGGGCATCGCGTGCGCTCCGGGAAATCCGACCGCCGTCGTCTCCCACGGCTCGCGCACATCCAGCAGCAAGGGCTGCCCTTCCGCCGCCAGCATCGTCTTCAGCTCGTCGGGAGCCACTTCGAGGTCTAACATAGGTGTAAGTAATACAGATGTGTCTGTCGTCCCAGGGGTTTGACACTTTCGAGAATCCCGCGCCAAATGCGGTATTCCAGTGGTAACTAGCCCGCTGCCAACATGGTACAAACGAAACAACATTCCAGAGAAGAGAGTAGTTAAGAACAATGGCAGGTGAAAAAGTACTGATCGTAGAAGACGAGCTCCACGCACTCATGGGGCTGGCTGAACTTGTTTCCGGCTGGGGATATCGCACCGAGACCGCGCGTGATGGCGCCGAAGCACTGGACAAGGTGATGGCCTGGCAGCCCGGCATCATCGTTACCGACATGAAGATGCCGCGCATGGATGGCATCGAGCTGCTCAACCGCCTCGGCGAGCTTCAAGACAAGCAGTGCGTCATCCTGCTTACCGCGCAGGGCTCCATCGATCGCGCCGTCGAAGCCATGAAGCTCGGCGCCTATGACTTCATCCAGAAGCCGGTCGATCCCACGCGCCTCAAGGTGATCCTGGCCAACGCCTCGCGTCAGCGCGAGACCGAGCAGGAGCTCGACTTCACCCGCCGCAAGCTGCGCGAAAAAGGTGTCCTCGGCTCGCTCGTCGGCTCCTCGAAAAAGATGCAGGACATCTTCCAGCTCATCGAGCGCGTCGCCCCGAGCAACGTCTCCGTGCTCATCACCGGCGAAAGCGGCACCGGCAAGGAGGTCGTCGCCCGCACCCTGCATGAGCTCAGCCCGCGCAAGTCCAGGCCCTTTGTCGCCGTCAACTGTGCCGCCATCCCGGAGACTCTGATCGAAGCCGAGATCTTCGGCTATGAGAAGGGCGCCTTTACCGGCGCCATCGAGCGCTCCCCCGGCTGCTTCGAGCTGGCCGAGGAAGGCACGCTGCTGCTCGACGAGATAGGTGAGATGCCGGTCGGCACCCAGGCCAAGCTGCTGCGCGTCATCGAGGAGAAGCGCCTCCGCCGTCTCGGCGCCAAGATTGAGAAGGCGATCAACGTGCGCGTCCTCGCCGCCACCAACAAGGATCCCCGCGAGGCCGTCGAAGATGGTCACCTTCGCGCTGATCTGTTCTACCGACTCAACGTCTTCAATATCCATATGCCACCGCTGCGGGAACATAAGGAAGATATTCCCGCCATCCTCGAATCCATCCTCGCCGACATGAACGAAAAGCACGAGCGCGCCGTCACCGGCGTCGACAAGGAAATGCTCGCCCGCCTCATGAGCCATGACTGGCCGGGCAACGTCCGCGAGCTGCGCAATACCATCGAGCGCGCCGTCATCCTCTGCGGAGAGGGCCAGCTCGAATCGCGCCATTTGCCTCCGGGCTTCGGTGAGCGGGTCATGCGTCCCGGTCCGGACGACGGAGCCAACGCCAACTCCGTTCAGGTCGAGGTCGGCGCCACCGTCGACGAGGCCGAGCGCCTCCTCATCCTCAAGACCCTCGAATCCACGCGCAACAACAAGACTCGCGCCGCGGAGATCCTGGGCATCAGTCTCAAGACGCTCCACAACAAGCTCAAGGAGTACGGCAGCGCCTCGTTCGCCTCGGCTGAGAGCGTGGAGGAGCGCGTGTAGAGTCATTTTCCCTGCGGGACTGCCACAACAGTTGTATTGCCTTGCGGACTGTAGGACTGGAGCATTTTCGCTGCAGATGTATACGAGAGCGCCACTGTCCGAGTGGCTTTTCCGTCAAGAAAAGCCACTCGTCGCTGAGCTTGGCCGTATTCGGTAACAGTGAAAACGCTCTAGAAACCGCTTCAGGTTCTCCGTTGAGACGCTTCCCGCAGAAAAACTACTCAAACTCGCCACTCCCCACGGCTGAGTTTCCTCTTCCAGGAGTGGCAGGCGCTCCGAGTACCATAGGCTGGCCCCCATGCGTCTGAAGACAAAACTTGTGCTCGCCATTACCGGACTTGTCTTTCTGGTAGTGACGGTTTTGTCCTGGCTCTTCCTGGAGCAGCTTCTCGCCCAGCGCATCAGCCAGTCCTACGCCGCAAATGACATGGTGGCCCACCAGGTCCTCTACTACACCCAGCTCGCGGTGAACAACGGCCTGAGCGGCAAGGATATCGATCCCAACGACCCCAAGGCGCTCCGCGCCGCTGTCGCCCAGGCGCTGCAGCATGACCAGGGACTCAACGAGCAGCTCAGCGCCGTCAACCGCTACTCGCCAACCGTCTACGACGTAGCCATCGCCGACAGCGATAACCGGGCCTTGTTGAGCACCGATCCTACCCAGGACAACGTCGACCTGCCGCACCGCGAGAACTATGAACGTCTCCTGCATGGCGGCGTCTTCACCACCGTTCGCACCTTCTTCGGTCCGCCGCGCACCTACAACATCGTCTTGTTGCTGGAGCGGGCCCACCAGCCCTTCCTCAGCGTGCAAGTGGGCATCCGCACCACCTTCCTGCGCACCGTCTTCGAGCCCTGGATCTGGGCCTCGCTCACCTTCACCGGCATCGCGATTCTGTCCTCGCTGCTGGTGGCCGCCCTGCTCGCCAACCTCGCCCTGCAGCCCATTGAGCAGATCAGTCTGCGCCTCGACACCCTCGAACAGGCCAGCTTCGACCAAGATGGCGAACCGGTGCCGCCAGAGCCGGCGAAGCTGCCGCCGTCTCGAGAAAGTCCCGCCTGGATGCGCCCGGCCACGCTCATCCGCCCCTCTACGGAGGACACCGTCGTTCAGGTCTCGGACAAGATCGAGCGTATCGGCCGCCGCATGCGCAACGTCGAGGAGGTCTTCTCCGCACTCAAGGAGAACCTCGACTCCATCATGGCGAACCTGCAGGACGGCATCCTGCTCTTCACCGCCGAAGGCCGCGCCGCCCTGGTCTCCGATTCCGTCGAGCGCTTCCTCGGCATCCCCCGCACCCGGCTCTTCGGCGGCAGCGTCAACAGCATCTTCAGCCTGGAGACCAAGCTCGGCCGCCTGGTGCGCGACGCCTTTGAGACCGGCCGCACCCTGGATCAGGAGGAGATCGAAACCGAGACCGGACGGCGCGTGCAGGTCTCCCTCGACTTCGTTCTCGATCAATCCATTGCGGATCAGTC
>JAUTWX010000349.1 GCA_030838385.1 Acidobacteriaceae bacterium | reverse complement strand
CTAATTCTTCAATGGCCTGGGGACGAAGGCGATCTTCGTAGCGGAAGGGGAGGTGGTAGAGCAGGTCTTCAATCGTTGCGATGCGTTTCTCTTGCAGAGTCTGGGCGATGCGCGGGCCAATGCCCTTCACAAACTGCAGAGACGTTTCGAGAGTCAGTAGCACATCAGCGATGCTATCAGCGGACGCGGGATGAGAAAGAGGCGGGCGGGTGTTTCCAGCGGGAATTGGTTTGAGGGATCCCAGGTCTCGAAAGCGAGACCTGGGGCACCCTTCGATTCACCCTTCAATATTGCAGAGGGCACAAGCTTTGTCAGTTCTCTCCCGACTCGCTTCAGCGAGTCTTCTGCTCGGGATGTCAGGGTGCGGTGCCTCTGCCGCAGACGCGTACGTGGGACGATAATGATTTATTTCCAGTGCTTTCCACCGGGGCTCCGCAGACCGGCTTCAAAGGCAAAAAAGCATGGATGGGGCTTTTTCCCCGGATTTCCTGTTGAGCTTGTTGGCGCCGCCGAACCTCATGCGGCTTTCCTTAATGAAAGCCGCACACGCTGGTGCCGGTAGCGCCCCGTGACAGGAAATCCGGATCGCCCGTCCTTATCGTCCCACGTACGCCACTGCGGACGCGGTGTCTTTCCCCGCGTCAGCTCTGCTACCGGGCGGAATGGGCCAACCGCCGCTTGTGAGAGGCGGCATCCAGCATGTAGACACACCGGGCGTCCATATGCTCGGCCATCTGGAAGACCCGATCGAGCTTGTCATCCAGAGACGGTTTGCTTCCAGACCTAGGCAGAGAGTAGTCGCGTGAAGTAAAAGCAATCTTGTGTGTGCTCATAATGAGTACTGGTATACCTGAGGACCGGGTCGGGAGGAATGCGCCAATCACACTATTACCCGCACACAAAGGAGGCAGCCGGACTCCCCCTTCGACTGATCTGGTGGTTACCCTCGGGGCAAGCCGCGCTATCTGCAACAAAACAGGTGGCGAACTGTAGAATCGCTCGGTGAACGACTCTACAGAGAGCTTCAGCTACAGCCAGCGCATCATGATTGCGATCGTTCCGCGGCTGGTGGCTTTGCTGTTGCGAACCCTCCATCGGACGTTACGTTACGAGGTGATCGTCGAGCCGGGCGCCGCTCCGGCGATGCCTCCGGCCCAGCAGGTGTGGTGTTTCTGGCATCGCTGCGTTATCTCCTCCGCTTGCTATTTTCAAGATGGATTTCGGCCCGCGGTCCTGATCAGCCGAAGCTTTGACGGTGAATTGATCGCGCGGACCATCGAACGCCTGGGTTTCCTGACCGCACGAGGCTCGAGTACCCGGTCCGGAGGAAGCGGCCTGTGGGCGCTGGCCAAAGCAGTGGAGCGCGGGCATCCGGCAGTTTTCACGGCAGACGGTCCGCGCGGCCCGGTGTACAAGGCCAAGCCAGGAGCGGTGAAGTTGGCTCAACTCACTGGCTACTCCATTGGCATCTTCTACGCGCACCCCGAGAAGGCTTGGCTGTTGCGGTCGTGGGATCAATTCATGATCCCCAAGCCTTTTTCTCGCGTGGCGATCAGCTGGGGACGCCAGGTTCAGGTGCCGCAGAGCGAAGACCCGTTACTGATCGAAGCCAAGAGACTGGAGGTAGAAGAAGCGCTGGAACGAGCGCGCCTCAACGCCGAGCGGCACTTCCTCAAGCGATGAACATGCAGTCGCCGTAGGAGAAGAAACGATACCCGGCTTCGACTGCGTGACGATACGCCGCGAGTGTGTGCTCTCTTCCCGCAAATGCACTGACCAACATCAGCAGAGTCGACTGGGGCAGGTGAAAGTTGGTGAGCAGCGCCTTGACGACTGCCATGCGCGAACCCGGCGAAAGGAAGATGTCCGTAGTGCCGCTATGGGGCTCGATGCGGCCTATACGGGCACAGTGCTCCAGCACGCGGACCGTGGTGGTCCCGGCAGCGACCACACGCCGGCCCTCGCGCAGCGCATCGTTGATCTGCAGGGCCGTCTCTTCCGGCAGAGAATACCGTTCCCCATGGAGGCGGATCTCCGAAACTTCCGGCACTCGCACCGGCTGAAACGTCCCTAGTCCAACGTGAAGAGTCACCGGAGTGATGAGTACACCTCGGGCGCGAATCCGCTCAAGAATCTCAGGCGTGAAGTGCAACCCGGCGGTAGGCGCCGCGACCGATCCGCGTTGCCGGGCAAAGACGGTCTGGTAGCGCTCGCGGTCGAGCGGCTCATCTTCACGACGAATATAAGGGGGCAGAGGGACATGCCCCAGCTGCTCCAACCGGGCGAAGAAATCGTCGACTGGCGTGAAGCGAAGAAGACGTTCGCCGAACTCGCCGCTTCCGGTGACTGTGGCGTGAAGCAGCTGGTTGCCGTCCGCAGCCGAGAACGCCAGTTCCTGACCTGGCCTCATCCTCCGCGCCGGTCGCGTCAGTGCTCGCCAATCCCATTCGCTGACCTGCTCGGTGAGCAGAACTTCTACCTTTCCAGACTCTTGTCCTGGGCGCATGCCAAACAGCCGCGCGGGGATAACGCGGCTGTCATTCAACACCAGGACATCACCTTCCCGCAGCAATTCAGGCAATTGCTGAAACCACGAATCCTGCCATGCCCCGCTTTCCAGGTCCAGGGTCAGCATGCGGCTGCTCCCGCGTTCGGCAGGTGGTTGCTGCGCGATCAGCTCGGGCGGAAGCTCGAAGTCGAAGTGAGAGACCAACACAGGTTCGATTGTATGAAAGCGACAACCTCTCCCCGGGAGCGGTATCCTCAAAGCAGGAGGACTCCATGGCAACCACCACTCATGTTCCCGTTGAGGTTTATCTCCGGTCCTCTTACGAACCCGATGCCGAGTACGTGGATGGAAAGATCGAGGAACGTCCGATGGGAGAGTTTGACCATGCATCCTGGCA
>JAUTWX010000343.1 GCA_030838385.1 Acidobacteriaceae bacterium | reverse complement strand
GTACAGACGATAATCCTTGGCGGAGCGGCACAGCCGTTTCGCAGTAATCCAGATTTCATGCACGAGGACCGCCCGTTGACTGCTCGCCGCTTTGCCGCTCTGCCCGCTGCGTCTTCCCTTTCGCTTCTCGCTCTTGCCACGGCTGCCTTGCTGCTGCCCGCCGGCCCGGCTCACGCTGCTCCGAGGGAGGCGGCCCGCTCGGTGCTGGCGCTCGAGCGGGTGACCGCAAGCAAGGCGCTGGACAACGGCATCGAAATACATAGCGGGTCGGCTGTGATGCAGATTGTCGCGCTCCGTGATGATGTGCTGCGCGTGCGTGTGGGGCCGACAGGGACGCTGCCGGAGGATGCCTCCTGGGCAGTGATGCCGGAGGCGCGCACGGCAAAGGTAACCGTTACGGCGGCGAATAGCGGCAGCGCTGTCCGTTTCAAGACAGCGAAGCTCATCGTGAGCGTGGATCGCGCGACGATGGCGCTGAAGGTGACCGATCTCGACGGCAATGTCATCGATCAGGACGAGGCGGGGCGGCCGGTCGAATACTACGATGGCAAAGATGGCGGCAAGGGCTTCCGCGTTACCAAGGTGTCGCCGCCCGACGAGCACTACTTCGCGCTGGGCGATAAGACGGGGCCGCTCGACCGCCGCAATATGGCCTTCACTATGTGGAACACCGACTCCTTCGGTTTTCAGGAGTCGACCGATCCCATCTATAAGTCGATTCCCTTTGTGCTGACGATGAATGAAGGCCGCGCCGCCGGCCTGTTTCTAGACAATACCTGGCGCACAAGCTGGGAGTTCAACAAGCACCAGCGCGACGCGTGGAGCTTTACCGCGCCCAACGGTCCGCTGGACTACTACATCCTTTACGGGCCAGAGCCGAAGCAGGTGCTGAGCGAGTGGGCGTGGCTGGTGGGGCATACGCCGCTACCGCCGAAGTGGTCGCTGGGCTATCAGCAGTCGCGCTACAGCTACTATCCGGAGTCCGAGGTGCGCAACATTGCGAAGCACCTGCGCGCAGATCACATCCCGGCCGACGTGATTTGGCTGGACATCGACTACCAACAGGACAACCGGCCGTTCACCGTGAATCGCGAGCGCTTCCCCCACTTCGAGCAGATGGTGAAGGATTTGGCAGAGGAGAACTTCAGCACCGTCGCCATCGTGGACCTGCACGTCGCGAAGCTGCCGAATGCGGGTTACAAGCCATACGACAGCGGCGTGGCGGGCGACCGCTTGGTGAAGATGCCGGATGGCTCGACCTACACCGGCGTGGTCTGGCCCGGCCCATCGGTCTTTCCCGATTTCACGCAGGCCAGCACACGCGACTGGTGGGGCACGCTCTTTTCTACATTCATAAAGGATGGCCTCGCCGGCATCTGGAACGACATGAACGAGCCGGCCATCTTCGAGGTGCCGTCGAAGACCATGCCAGATGATGTGCAGCACCGCATCGATGAGCCGGGCTTCAGGAAACGCACCGCGAACCATCTGGAGATTCATAACGTCTACGGAATGGAGAACACACGGGCCACGCATGACGGATTGGCCAAGCTGGAGCCGAATGTGCGGCCCTTCGTGATGACGCGCGCCAGCTATGCGGGCGGCCAGCGCTACGCCGCCACATGGACGGGCGACAATTCGAGTACCTGGAATCATCTGCGCATGACGACGCCGATGATTGAGAATCTGGGGCTGAGCGGCTTCGCGATGGTGGGAGCGGATGTGGGCGGATTTGCCGGAACGCCGCAGCCGGACCTGCTGACGAAGTGGCTGGAGGTCGCGGCCTTCCAGCCGATCGATCGCGACCACACCTCCAAGGGCACCGCGTACCAGGAGCCGTGGGTGAGCGGCGTGGCGCAGGAGAACATCCGCCGCCGCTTTATTGAAGAGCGCTACCGGCTGATGCCGTATCTCTACACGACGACGGAGGAGATGAGCCGCACCGGCGTGCCGATCGTGCGGCCCCTCTTTGTCGAGTTTCCCGATGCGACGCCGGACAAGCATCCGATAGACAACGACACGCCGAATGAGTTTCTCTTCGGGCCGGATATTCTGGTCGCTCCCGCGCCATATCCCGATGAGCTGGACGACTATTTCGTTCAACTGCCGCCGGTCACCTGGTACGACTACTGGACGGGTACCAAGCTGCCGCCGTTGCCCAAGACAAGCAGCCATGACATGGAACAACCGGGCGCGAAGGAAGAGATGGCGCGGCGGATGCAGCCGTTTCATATAACGCCGAGTATCGATGCGCTGCCGGTCTACGTGCGCGAAGGGGCGATCCTGCCCATCCAGCCCTTGACGCAGAGCACCAAGGAGACGCCGGAAGGCCCGTTGACGCTGCGGGTTTATCTTCCAACCACCGCCGCGGGCGCTTTGCCGAACACCGCCGCCGGCGCTCTGCCCCAAGGAGAATCGAACGGAACGAGTTCGCAAGCTTGCGCTGGTTCGATCTATCTCGATGATGGAGTCACGCTCGAATACCAGAAGGGCGCGTATCTGCGCGAGCAATTTTCCTGCACGATCAGCGGCGACACAGTGACAGTAAAGGCCGCGCCGCGCGAGGGCAGCTTTGCGGCGTGGTGGACGGCGCTGCACGTCGAGGTCTACGGCGGTCCCTCTACGCAGGCAGCAGGCGCCGACGGAATGCTGGCCACCTACAACGCACAGCGGCACGCCATGCTCGCTACGGTTTCGGACCGCGGCAAGGGAGCGGAGCTCGTGCTGAAATACAGCGGGAACACCGCTGCACAGTAATGCGCGGAATCGCACGCGGCATTGGTATTGGTTGACCGGCGCATCGCGCCGATAAGCGACGGAAGGTCAGCAGATCCTTCACACTCCACCTTCAGTTACGTTTCGCACGCTATGGCGCGCCGCTGACGATGCCTCCATCATCCATGATTAAGGATTAAGGTCACCGCGAGGTGCGCGGAGAGCGCGGTGCATCGCAGTGCGTGACGCCCGCCGGTGTTTGCAGATGGGTCATCGGAAGAGGTGACCGGATGGCCGCCCATGGTAGAAAAGTGTTATCCCATTTCGATACTCGTGCTGGTACAAAAGCAGAAGACCTTCCGCCAATGAGATGGGCGCAGCAGACGCCCCCAGGAAGGATGAGAATCTGGAGAGCGCGTCCTCTCATTCCTGCCCGATTTGCAAAGTCCTGAAGCGAGTTCATCTCGCGAGGGCATATTATTTTTCGCCACTTCCAAGAGTGGCCCGAGGGAGCAGCATGCGCTTCATCTGTCGCCGTATTACCGGCGCAACTCTGAGCACCTTTTTCGTGTTGCTGCTGGCCGCCTGTGGGAACAATTCCCGGCTGGTAAACAGCGGCAGTTCGAGTTCGAGTTCGAGCGAATCGACGGCCGCCGCCACGACGTCCGATGCAACGGGCGTGACGATGAGCGGGCCGACGACGGTGAACCTGGGCGCGCCGGTGGCCTACAGTGCCACGATAGCCGGCACGACGAATCAGTTGGCAACATGGAGTCTGAGCCCGTCGACCGGGGAAGGGTCGATCTCTACGAGCGGCGTGTACACGCCGCCCGCCAAGATGGCATGGCCCGGCCAGGTAACGATCCGCGCAACGAGCAGGCAGACGCCGACGGTCTCGGGATCGATTACGGTGACGCTGCTCAACGCCATTCCGGTGATCACCTCGGCCACGGCAGCGCCCGCCAGTGTGAGCGGCAGCTACCTGCTCGATGTGCAGGGCGACGCGTTCCTGAGCGGGGCCAAATTGATGGTCGCGGGGACGGAGATCACCCCGACGCACGTCTCCGCGGGTGAACTGCAGACGACGATCACGAGGACCGGGACACAGGTAACGGTCTCAGTCAAGAATCCGGATCCGGGTGCGACGTATTCGGTTACGGCGACGGTGCCGCTAGGGACGCTGCAGGCAACGGCCACAACAGCGGCGCGTCTGCTGGATCAGGCGACGTTCGGGCCGACGGCATCGAGTATCCGGCATGTGCAGCAGGTGGGATTGCAGGGCTACCTGAGCGAACAATTTGCCACAGCGTGGACATATCTGCCGCCGCTGCCGGCACAGCCGCCTTCGCAGTGTTCTCCGAAGGAGATCACGAGTGTGTGCGTGCGCTCGAACTGGTTCAAGAACGTTCTCACCGCGAATGATCAGTTGCGGCAGCGCGTGGCGCTGGCGCTGAGCGAGATATGGGTAGCGTCCTCGTACAACGGCTACATGATTACACCGTACGCGAACCTGCTGGTAAAGGACGCGTTCACCAACTACCGGCAGATCATGCAGGACATGACGCTCTCGCCGAACATGGGCAGCTTCCTGAACATGCTGAACAGTTCGAAGGCGCCTGCGGGGCAGATTG
>JAUTWX010000105.1 GCA_030838385.1 Acidobacteriaceae bacterium | reverse complement strand
AGCACCCCATGTACCTGGGCGACTTCGTGGTGCGCTACACCGGCGACTTCAGCAGCGTATCTTCTGCAGTGCGGCGGACCATCCACGAGATCGACCACACCCTCCCGATCACAGACGTGAACACGCTGGATGAATGGGTCGCCCGCTCGATCACCGATCAGCGGGTTGTCGCCCAGCTCTCCACTTTCTTCGGGCTGCTCGCCGTCTTCCTATCAGCGATTGGCATCTACGGGCTGATGTCCTATGTGGTCAGCCGGCGGACCAACGAGATTTGCATCCGCATGGCGCTCGGCGCGGAGCGCATGCACGTGCGGTGGCTGGTCATGCGGGAGGTTCTCATCCTGGTGGCTATCGGCGTCGCAATCGGCGCGCCCGTGGCCCTGCTCTCCAGCAAGCTGCTGGCAAACATGCTCTTTGGCCTGGGCGGCAATGACCCCCTCAGTCTGCTCGCGGCTGTTCTCGTCATGCTCGTAATCGCAGTACTTGCTGGATACCTGCCGGCACGCCGCGCGTCGCGGATCGATCCCATGGTGGCCTTGCGCTACGAGTAAAGCGGATCCAGCCGTCGGCAACCCCGGCGCGCGTGTGGCACTCGTATCACTGGAGGTGACTCACCATGGTGATCATCGGCCTCACATTCACAGGGATAGCCCTTCTCCTCGGACTCGCATTCTGGAGCTGGAATTCTTGGAGCAGTCAGGCGGAGGATCAGAGAGAGACCGCGAGGCTGCGGAGCGGACGCCAGACGGTTGCACACAACACGATGAAGCGCGGCATCGGCATCAACTAAGACAGATGGCGTGCGGCACGCCCCGGTCCCCGGAGAGGCATGTACCATCGGCCGGCCCTTTACTGCGCCTTGCTATTGCGCCTTGCCCCCGTAGCGTTGCTGGTGCCATACCCAGGCCGAGCGGACGATGTCATCGAGCGAGCCATAGCGCGGCTGCCATCCCAATTCGTCCATGATCCGTCTTGAGCTGGCCACCAGCACGGCTGGATCTCCGGCGCGACGGGGCTCTTCCATCACGGGAATGGGGTGCCCGGTGACGCGGCGCACCGATTCGACCACCTCTCGCACACTGAACCCCTGCCCGTTGCCGATGTTGTAGATCAGGCGGGAGCGCGTACCGAGCGCCTCCAGGGCGAGCAGGTGCGCATCCGCAAGGTCGCCGACGTGCACGTAGTCGCGAATGCAGGTGCCGTCCGGCGTGGGATAGTCCTTGCCGAAGATTTTGATACTCTGTCGGCGCCCCAGGGCTACGTCGAGGATCAAGGGGATGAGGTGCGATTCCGGCTCGTGCGCCTCGCCGCGTCCCTCCACCGCGCCTGCGACGTTGAAATAACGCAGGCTGGCGTAGCGCAGACCATGGATCCGGTTCATCCAGGTCAGCATGTGCTCCACCAGCAGCTTGCTCTCGCCGTAGGCATTGGTCGCCGCCAGCAGGGCGTCCTCCTCGATCGGAGTGCTCTTCGGCTCACCATAGACGGCGGCGGTGGACGAGAAGACCAACCACCCCACTCCCGCGGCCAGCATGGCTTCCAGCAGGCTCAGGGTGGATGCAGTGTTGTTGCGAAAGTAGATCTCGGGATGCTTCATGCTTTCGCCCGCTTCGATCAGCGCTGCGAAATGCATGACGCCATCGACCTTTGCGTCGCGAAAGACGCTCTCCAGCCGCTCCCGATCGGCTATATCGCCTTCTATGAGGCGGGCGCCGGCCGGGACCAGGTCCCGGTGGCCATGGCAGAAGTTGTCGTAAATCAATGCATTGTGGCCGGCAGACAACAGCCGCAGCGCGACCGTTCCACCGATGTAACCTGCACCACCAGTCACCAGAATGTTCAAGAATTGCTCCCGTTTTGAACCAAGTCAGCCGGTTTGTCGTCATTACCAACGAGGCTGCGATGTTGACGCTTTACAAACGAGCAACCACGGGTACTTCCCGGTCTGTCTCACCCCGGTATTATGAAGCATAAGCGCGTATGCTTCGTGCGCTGGCGCTGGCGTCCCATAAGCCGGCGAGGGCCTTGAAAGGAAGGGGATATCCAGGCAGCAGGAGGCAGGTCGCGATACACCTATGTCTCGCCTGGACACCACTTTCGGGGTACTGCAATACCTTGGGAATCCAAGGTATCTTTCAAGCACTCGGAGGTACTTTCGTACCAGAGTGAGATTGAATTCCTTGCCAAGTTTCTGAGCTGTGAGACGAGAAGCCACTCGATCAGGGTGGCAGACGGTGTCAGAAATCGCAATGGAGGGCTGGGCAACCAGCGTACGTCAGTTTTCACGATCGTTAGCCGAGTAGGGAACATATGCCGACCGAACGCATTTCTGTAAATACGAACTTTGGGCTGTTGGACGATGGACAGAGCCGCTGGGGATCCCTGGCGACCAGCATGGTCACCAACGTGACCATACTGATCCTGCTGCTGATCATCGGGGCCATTCACCACCAGGTGGTAGTGAAGAAGATGCAGGCGGATGCGCTGCTCTTCCCTGTCGAACCGCCGAAGCCGCCTAAGGTGGATGTGCCGAAGGTCAAGGTTGTGGCGCCGCCGCAGCCGCCCAAACTCGAGGTCGCAAAGATCGAGCCACCGAAGATTCAGCCCCCCAAGCCGGAGATCGAGCCGCCCAAGCCGGTAAAGCTGGATACACCGAAACCGCTTCCGATCATTCCGCCGGCACCTCCGAAGGCTGTTGCACCGCCACCGGCCCCGAAACTTGGCATGTTCGCCAGCAATAAGCCGACTCCGGTAGCGAACAATCAGAGCAAGCCGCAGACGACCATGGGCGGCTTTGGCGACCCGCATGCCGTGCCTCCGAACCCGAATGCCAATCGCCCGGCAACCATCGCTGCGCTTGGCTCCTTCAACGCCGCGCCCGGTGCGAATAGCGGCGCAGGTGCGGCACGCAAGGGCGCAGTACAGGGTGTCGATTTCGGCGCCGGCGTCAAGAATGGCGTACCCGGCGGCACCAGCCACGGCGCCGTCGCCTCAGCCGGATTTGCAAACGGCGTAGTGGGTGGAACAGGAAAGCCCGGCGGCCATGGTGAGGTTGCCAACGCCAGCTTTGGCCCTGCTGTGGGAGGTCCTGCCCATGTGCAAATGGCGCAGGCTGCTGAGCCGGCGTTCACTCCGCCTGTCGTCATCTCCGAGCCGAAGGCGCGCTACACCCCCGAGGCGCAACAGGCACGGGTCCAAGGTGAAGTCACCCTCAAGGTGCGTTTCCTCGCCAGCGGCCAGGTCGAGGTGATTGGCGTTGTCAATGGCCTCGGCCATGGGCTCGATGAAGAGGCACGGCACGTTGCCGAAAGCATTCGTTTCAAGCCGGCGCTCCGCAATGGGCAGCCGGTAGACCACACGACACTCATTCACGTGACATTCCAGTTGGCCTAATGGTTTGTCTCACAGCACGACCAGTCTTTTGGAAGTTCGATCGAGGAGCCGGGAAATGAAACTGCGGAATTTTTGGATGACAACTCTGCTCTTGACGCTGGGCGTCACGAGTGCTCAGGCAAAGAAGGAAAAGTACGCTCCAGCTCCCGTCCTGACTCCAGAGCAGAACGCCTTGATCAAGAAAGCCATTGCTGCCGAGAAGCTCACCATTAAGGGCATTCAGCAGAAATCGCCTCTTGTTCAAACCTATATACAGAACATGAAGGGCGACACGAAGCTCTACGCAGTACCGGTCTCTGACCAGTACATGCTGCAGCGCGTGGACTTCGGCAAGACCTTCTTTGGCAAGTCGTATTCGACCGGCGAGGCCAGCGAAGCGAGCCATGGCATGTTCAAGGGTTCGCTGGCGGCGATGGGATTGCTCTCCAAGAGCCTTCTGCCAGGCAGCGTCCGCTACATGCCGGACGGCTTCCTGGAGATGATGTTCATCGACCCCAGCGGCTTCGATCAGCAGCATTATGATTTCGTCTTCGTTCGCAAGGCGTTTCTCGGTACGGTTCGCTGCGATGTCTTTGATGTACATCCGAAGGCGGGCCTGGGCAATGGCCGCTTTACCGGCCGCATCTGGGTGGACGACGACTCCGGCAATGTAGTGCGCTTCAACGGCACCTACACCGGTGGCGACATGGCGGACAAGGCGGATGACAACGACTACTTCCACTTCGATAGCTGGCGGCAAAACCTGCAGCCGGGTGTCTGGCTCCCAGTCGGCGTCTACGTCGAAGAGACTTCCAGGAAAGACAAGGAGCATCCGGTCTCGTTCAAGGCGCACACCTCTATCTGGGGCTACTCCCTGAAGGTGCCGACCCACCAGTCCGACAACGAGTCGGTGAAGATCGACGATGTAACCGATCAGAGCCAGAACTCAGATGACGTGAGCCCACTGCAGGCACAGCGTGAGTGGATCTCGCAGGCTGAGGAGAACGTCCTCGATCGTCTGACGCAGGCCGGTCTGCTCGCAGCTCCCAGCGACTTCGATAAGGTTCTTGAGCAGGTGACGAACAACATCATCATCGGCAACAACATCGAGCTCGCCGCTCCGGTGCACTGCCGCGTCATGCTGACCACGCCGCTGGAATCAATCGCGGTGGGCAACACCATCATCCTCAGCAAGGGCTTGGTGGATACGCTCCCGACCGAAGAAGCGCTGGCCTCCGTGCTCTCCTTCCAGCTTGCTCACATCGTGCTGGGACATCACATCGACACCAAGTACGCCTTCAACGACCGACTGCTCTTCCCCGACGAATCGACCTTCGAGCGCATTCAGATGCACCACACCGATGGGGACGATATCGAGGCTGCAAAGAAGGCGGTGGTGCTGCTCGACAAGTCCATCTACAAGGACAAGATGGGCAATGCCGGCCTCTATTTCGCGCAGCTACAGCAGCGGGAGAAGGAGCTGATCGCTCTGAACACTCCGCGGCTGGGCGACTCGATGCTCGATTCAACGGGCCAGCCCTGGCTGATCGCGATCCAGAAGCGGGCTCCCAAGCTGGATCAGGACAAGTTGGATCAGATCGCCGCTCTTCCGCTAGGCAGCCGCCTCCGCACCGACGCCTGGGATGACAAGGTATATACCTTGAAGACCACCGCGCCCGTACTGCTGAATGCGCGGGATAAGATGCCATTCGAAGTGACACCGGTCTATTACAAACTCATTCGCTACGATCAGGCACAGACTGCCGCCGGCCCCGAGGCATCCCCCACGCAGCAGCCGACCGCTCAGCCAGATCAGGCCAGCGCGCAGCCAGCCGCACAACCGCAGCAGTAGGTTGATGAACCCCAACGCGACGGCGGCGCAACGAACTCCGCCCCCGCGCACCATTTACCAAGGCTGTGACAGGCGGGTCACCAGACCCGCCTTGTTGTATATCTGCAATCTCGCTGTTTCGAGAGATACCCTGTGACGAAAAAATTTCTTTTGTTCGCCGCTCTCCTCCTTCTCCCGACCATAAGTCGTGCCCAGGTCGTAGCAGCCGGTAAGGGCGGCAATCAACAGTTGTACGTTGGCGGGACTGTCTCGGATTTCGATCCCGACTACGGCTGGCAACGGCTGTACGGGATTGGCGCTTACGTCGATTACAATCTCACCCCGAAGTTAGGGGCGGAAGCAGAGGTCCGCTTCCATCGCTTTAACCAGTTGTCCAACATCCACGAGGACAACTACCTAATCGGACCGCGGTACAGCTATCACCGCAAGCGCTACACACTCTTCGCGAAAGGTCTGGTGGGTGTAGGCACTTTCAATTTTCCGTTCAATGCGGCGCACGGCAGCTACCTCGCGCTCGCCCTCGGCGGTGGACTCGACTACCGTTTGACACGACGGATTTATGTTCGCGGCGAGTACGAATACCAGCTCTGGCCGGGATTCGTTGGGCCGCCCGACCCCACTCCCATCCCGATACAAAACCGACCGAATGGACTGACGCCCAATGGCTTCGCGGTCGGTGCCTCGTATCGAATCTTCTAAGACGTCTGTGCTCCACAAGAATGCCCCAGGTCTCCTGCCCTGGGGCATTCTTGTTCCCCGCTGCTGCCGGTTGCGTCTGAGCTCCGCATCGGACCCGACTGGTGGCCTTCCCAGGAAACCCTCTAAAAGGAAGTGGACAGAGACTTGTAACTTGCCTGAGCACGAGAAAGGCCCAGCACGATGTGCCGAGCCTTCTGTCTCTCGATTGTCTCCCGGATCAGAAGTGGTACGCGATACCGATCGCCGGAGCGATGATGTTGTAGTAGCGCTTGGTGTCAAACTGGCTGAAACCGAAGTTCGGCGCCTTGATGATGATGCCGCGATATTCAGCGCGGATATCGAAACTCGGGCTCAGCTCATAGGCGATGCCGCCGCCGTAGAGAGCGCCGATATTCGTGGTCCGTTTGGGATTGAACTGCTGGGTTCCACGATCGTCCAGCGCGGAGAAAATAAATGCGCCCGGACCCGCTTCTAGGAAGGGATTCCAATTGCGGAAGGTGAAGTTGAACACGTACGCGGCCGAGATCTCCTGCATCCGCGTGTGGATGTTCACGTTATTTACGTTGGCGATGTAGTTGGTGTAGAACTGCGACCACTGGTAGTTCACTTCCAACGCGCTGCGTGGCGTCACCATGTAGCGGTAGCTGGCGAGTATCCCAGGGCCATAGCAGGTGCCTCCGCCAGACGACGTGGAATTGACCGCACTGGTTGCAATGGAGGGTGCCCGACATCCGGATTGAAAGACGGCCTGCCCGGTTACATACGGTGGGAATACGACGGTGCCGCTCACACTTGCATCCTGGCGGCTTTCCTGCGCAAAACTTGCTGTTGCCAGCATCGGCAACAACAGAAACAGCAACGAAATCTTCTTCATTCGGTCCTGAACCTCAAGCGTGGAACGCGGCGCGCATTTGCACCGGCCGCCCCGGACGGGCGGAAGTCACTACAGGATGATCCTGGCGTTCTGCCCAATTGTACCTGCCACTCGCCTGCCGCGGCGCGTCCGGGCGAGCTTTCCTTCGCGCTAGTTGCTCGAATCAGCCTCGACTGTATACAGATATGGCTTCCCGCGCTCCACGGAAAACGCGCGCACCGCCTGCAGAAATGCTACGGCAGAATGTGACAGCGTTCCAGCGCGACGGTGCACCAGGCGAAGCTGGCGATCGAGTTTCACCTCGGCGATGTGGACCTTCACCAACTCGCCCGATTCGATCTCCTTCTCCGCGGCCAGCTCCGGCAAGAACGCGACACCATTGCCCATAGCGACGAAACGCTTCACCGCTTCCAGACTGGGTAGCTCCACTCCGATATTGAGCGGCGTCTTCTGCTGCGCGAAGGTTGCGATGATCTGCCGGCGCAGCGGCGACGCAACATTGTGCGCGACGAAATTCTGCGCGCCAAGCTCACGCAGATGCACGCGGCGGCGTCCAGCCAGGGGGTGGCCGGCATGAACTACAAATGCAACTGCGTCCGAATACACCAGGATGGAGCGGAAATGATCTGGATCGGGCCGGAAGGAGAGCACCCCAAGCTCGGAGCGGCGCGCCTGCAGATCATCCGGAATGCGGCTTGCGAGGGAACGCTGCACGGCGAGCGAGACGTGCGGCGAGATGCGACGGAAGCGATCCAGCAGCGGCAACAGATATAAGGTGGTGTACTCATTCGCCGCCAGACTCAGTTGGCCGCGTTCGAGCGTCTTCAACTCGCGCACCGCACTGGCCGCCTCCGCCCGCAACCCCACCAGTCGCTCGGCATACACGCGCAGCACCTCGCCGGCTGCGGTAAGCGAGCCATCGCGCAGCGCCCGCTCGAAGAGCGGCTCGCCCAGTTCGTCCTCCAGCTTGCGGATGACCTGGCTCACTGCCGGCTGCGTGCGCAGCAGGCGTTGCGCGGCACGGGAGAAGCTGCGCTCCTCCACCACCGCCAGAAATGTTTCCAGTTGTTGCAGGTCCATAAGCAATACCTATTCATATAGGCGATTTCTCCTTACTATAAGTCCAACTAACCGTTCTTCCAAAGAACAATAAATTTGCATTATGGAGTCCCTTCCCGCATGATGCAGTTGAGGAGCGCACATGACGCACAGTGAAACGGCGGGAACGCCGCAGGATCGGATCGTCTTCTTCGACACCACGCTGCGTGACGGCGAGCAGTCCCCCGGCTGCAGCATGGGCACGCCGGAAAAGATCGAGATGGCCCACGCGCTCGACGATCTTGGTGTCGACATTCTGGAGGCCGGCTTTGCAATTTCGTCGGAAGGCGACTTCCAGGCCATCCGGGCCGTCAGTCAGGCGGTTCGCCGCCCGGTGATCGCGTCCCTCGCTCGGACCCGCAAGCTGGATGTTGAGCGCGCCGCGCATTCGCTTGACCTTGCCGAGCGTCCGCGCATCCATACGTTTCTCGCCAGCTCCGATCTGCACCTCGAGGTCAAGCTGAAGATGTCGCGCGCGCAGGCGCTGGACCACGCCACCGCCGCGGTACGCCAGGCCCGCAGCTACGTAGATGACGTCGAGTTCTCCGCGGAGGACGCGACCCGCAGCGACATGGAATTTCTCGCGCAACTGGTGGCTGCGACCATCGAGGCGGGCGCAACCACGATCAACCTGCCCGATACGGTTGGCTACTCCACGCCGGAAGACTACGCGCAGATGTTCCGCGAGATTCGCAGCCGCGTGCCGGCCGTGGCCAACATCACGCTCTCCGCACATTGCCATGACGATCTCGGCATGGCAGTCGCAAACAGTCTGGCATCGATCGAAGGCGGTGTCCGCCAGATCGAGTGCACCATCAACGGCATCGGCGAACGCGCCGGCAACGCCGCGCTGGAAGAGATTGCCGCGGCTCTGATGGTGCGGCGTGACAAATATCCTTATCCGCACTCGCTCAAGAACGATCTCCTCTTTCCAACAAGCCAGATGCTGGGCGAACGCATCAGCTTCCGTCCAGCGCCCAACAAGGCAGTCGTGGGCTCGAATGCTTTTGCACACGAGGCAGGCATTCATCAGCACGGTATGCTGGCCAATCCGTTAACTTACGAGATCATGACCCCTGCCTCGGTCGGCGTGCCGTCCAACAGCATGGTGCTGGGCAAGCACTCCGGCCGGCGCGCCCTGGGGCATCGCTTGCAGGAACTGGGCCACCCGCTCGATGCGGCGCGGCTCGATGAGTTCTACCATCGCTTTGTGGAACTCGCCGACCGCAAGAAGGCCATCTACGACCAGGACCTGGTCGCCCTTGCAACCCAGACGACCGCAGCCACCTCTCTGGCGCAGGCTTAGGAGAACCCCGAATGAAATTGAAGATTCTGGTTGTCGCAGGTGACGGTATCGGCCCCGAAGTGACGCGCGAGGCGGTGAAGGTGCTGCGCAGCGTTGCTGAAGTTGGCGGTCGCGACTTCCAGTTCGCCGAAGCACCCATCGGCGGCGCGGCCATTCGCGCGGAGGGCAGCCCGCTTCCGCAGAAGACGCTTGATGCAGCACTGGCGAGCGACGCTGTACTGCTGGGTGCAGTCGGTGGCAACGAATTCAACGCGCTGCCGCCCGACCGTCGGCCCGAAGCCGGGCTGCTGCAGCTGCGCCAGGCGCTCGGCGGCTTCGCCAACTTGCGCCCCGCCTTTGCCTACCCGGCTCTCGCGACCAACTCGCCGCTGCGGCCGGAGGTGATTGAAGGCGCAGACATCCTCTTTGTGCGCGAGCTGCTCGGCGGCCTCTACTTCGGACAGCCGCGTGCCTGGCAGCGCGAGTCGAATTCCGCATGGAACACCATGCGTTATACCCGCGACGAGATTGTGCGTGTAGCGCGCGTCGCCTTTGAGCTTGCCTCCAACCGGCGCAAGAAAGTCACATCTGTCGACAAGGCAAACGTGCTCGAGGTGTCGCAGCTCTGGCGGGCCACTGTCACGGAGATTGCGGCGCAGTATCCCGATGTCACCCTGGAACATCAATACGTCGATGCGTGCGCGATGCACTTGATGAATACGCCGCGCAACTTCGACGTGGTGCTCACGGAAAATCTTTTCGGCGACATCCTTTCCGACGAATCGGGAGTCATCACCGGCTCGCTCGGCATGCTGCCTTCGGCAACCATCGGTGGCGCCATCAATTTATATGAGCCGGTACACGGCTCCGCGCCGGACATCGCCGGCAAAGGCATTGCTAATCCGCTCGGCGCGATTCTGACTGCGGCCATGCTGCTGCGCCACACCGCGCATCTGGAAGCGGAGGCGCAGGCTGTCGAGTCCGCTGTCCGCACGGTGCTCGAGCGTGGCTATCGCAGTGCCGATCTGCTGCGCGCGGCCGACGCGCGACAACCCGCTACCTCTACGGAAGAGATGGGTGTGCTCGTCAACGGCATCTTGAATGACACCCTCGACCGTCACCAGTCTCTCCACGCTGTCTAGTCGCCACATCGGCAGCTACGTCTGTTGCAAAGGAACTGAATCGATGTCCCAGCCGCAAAAACTTCCACAGACACTCTTTGAGAAGGTCTGGCAGCAGCATGTCGTCACCGAGCCTGCGGGCGAGCCAACGCTGGTTTATATCGACCTGCATCTCGTTCATGAAGTCACGTCACCACAGGCCTTCGATGGTCTGCGCCTGGCGGGACGCAAGCTGCGCCGTCCGGACCGGCACATCGCTACTGTGGACCACAACGTTCCCACGACGAACGCCCAGGATCGTTTGGTGATCGCCGATCAGATCTCCGCGCGGCAGGTGAATGCGCTGCGCAGCAATTGCGCGGAGTTCGGCATCGAGTTCTTCGATGTGCAGGACGCAAGTCAGGGCATCGTGCACATGATCGGTCCCGAGCTCGGCGCCACCAAGCCGGGCATGACCATCGTCTGCGGCGACTCGCATACCTCCACGCACGGCGCGTTCGGCGCGCTGGCCTTTGGCATCGGCACCTCTGAGGTCGAGCACGTGATGGCCACGCAGACACTGCCACAGTCCACGCCAAAGACCTTCCGCATCGACGTCGAAGGCAAGCTGCCCAACGGCGTTACGGCGAAAGACATCATTCTCGACATCATCGGTCGCATCGGCACCGACGGCGCTACCGGCTACGTGGTCGAATATGCGGGCTCCACCATCCGTGGGCTTTCGATGGAGGAGCGCATGACCATCTGCAACATGAGCATCGAAGCCGGGGCACGCGCCGGAATGATCGCTGCGGACGAGACCACCTTCGCCTACCTGAAAGGCCGACGGTTCGCGCCGCAGGGTGCCGCGTGGGACGAGGCCGTCGCGCACTGGCGCACGCTGCCCACCGACGATGGCGCGCGCTTTGACCGAGAGATGACGATCGATGCGACGGAGCTCGCACCCAGCGTGACCTGGGGCACCTCACCCGGCATGGTCACACGCGTCGATGCGAGGGTTCCCTCCGTCGACGATGCGCGCAGCGACGCCGATCGCAAGAGCTACGCGCGCGCCCTTGAATATATGGACTTGAAGCCCGGCATCCGCATCGAGGACATTGCCGTCGATCGCGTCTTCATCGGCTCATGCACGAATGCGCGCATCAGCGATCTGCGTGCTGCGGCGGCAGTCGTCAAGGGACATCACGTCGCCACAACCGTACGCGCCATGGTGGTGCCCGGCTCGCAGCTTGTGAAGAGGCAGGCGGAGGAAGAAGGGCTCGATCACATCTTCCTTGCAGCAGGATTCGAGTGGCGCGAGCCCGGCTGCTCCATGTGTCTAGGCATGAACCCGGACATCCTGCAGCCCGGCGAACGCTGCGCCTCCACCAGCAATCGCAACTTCGAAGGACGCCAGGGACGCGGCGGACGCACGCATCTGCTCTCGCCCGCTATGGCCGCTGCCGCTGCCGTCACCGGCCATCTCACCGATATCCGCAACTGGCCGCCTGCCGGGAAACCCGCGCCTGCAGAGCAGGCGCTCGTTCAGGGAGGTGCGCGCTAATGGAAGCCATCCAAACCCTCACCAGCACCGCCGCCCCGCTGCCCCTGCCGAACATCGATACCGACCAGATCATCCCCAAGCAGTTCCTGAAGCGGATCGAGCGCACCGGCTACGAAGACTTCCTGTTCTATGACTGGCGCCGCATCCAGGATGGCCCCAACGCCGGCAAGCCGAACACCGAGTTTGTGCTGAACAAGCCGGAGTACCAGGACGCGAAGATTCTGATTGCCGAAAGGAACTTCGGCTGCGGCTCCTCGCGTGAGCACGCTGCATGGGCCATCCAGCAGTTCGGTTTTCGCGCGGTCATCGCGCCATCGTTCGCGGATATCTTCTACTCGAACGCCGGCAAGAACGGCCTCATCCTCGCGCGCCTCTCCGACGATGAGGTGGAGACGCTGCTTGCGCGCTCAACCGCAAACCCAAACCACACCATCACCATCGATCTCGAACAGCAGACGGTGAAGGACGAGCAGGGCTTCCAGGCGCACTTCGACATCGATCCCTTCCGCAAGTATTGCCTGCTGAACGGACTTGATGACATCGGACTCACGCTGCGCTACGCGGACGCGCTCGACAGCTACGAACAGAAACATGATGCCGCGTTCTGGCTCGCACCGAAGCCCGACGCGCCTCGAACAGCAACACCGGAGACCCGCTAGCTCATGGCTCACGATGCAACCAGCAACGGCACAAGCACCGGCAAGAAGAACTCCATCGCTCTCACCGAGGGTCCCTCGCGCGCAGCAGCACGCTCTTTCCTACGCGGCGTCGGCTTCAGCAATGAAGATTTACACAAGCCAATCATCGGCATCGCCAATACCTGGACGGAAATCGGCACCTGCAATTTTCACCTCCGCGACATAGCGAAGGCGGTGAAGCAGGGTGTGCGCGAGGCTGGCGGCACACCGATGGAGTTCAACACCGTCACCATCTCGGACGGCATCACCATGGGCACGCAGGGCATGAAGGCTTCGCTCATCTCGCGCGAGGTCATCGCTGATTCTGTGGAACTGGTAGCGCGCGGAAATCTTTTCGATGGCATCATTTGTATCGCTGGTTGTGACAAAAACATGCCCGGCACCATCATGGCCATGTGTCGCCTGGATATCCCCGGCCTCATGTTTTACGGCGGCTCCATTGCGCCGGGCAAGCTCAAACAGTCCGATGGTTCTACGGTCGACATCACCATCCAGAATGTTTTTGAAGCCATCGGCTCACACGCCGCCGGCAAGATCACAGACGATCAGCTCGAAGCCGTGGAAGCAGCGGCATGTCCCGGACCCGGTGCCTGTGGCGGCCAGTTCACGGCAAACACCATGGCGATGGCGGGCGAATTTCTCGGCATCTCGCCCATCGGCCTCACCGGCGTGCCGGCGATGGCTGCGGACAAGGCCGATGCCAGTCGTCAGGCCGGCAGGTTGATCATGGATCTGGTTCGTAATGATCTGCGACCCTCGAAGATCATCACGCGCGAGGCACTCGAGAACGCAATCACCGCCGTCTGCGCATCGGGTGGCTCTACCAACGCGGTGCTGCACCTCATCGCGATCGCCAGCGAGATGGGATTGAAGCTGACCATGGACGACTTCGACCGCATCAGCGAGAAGACGCCGCTGATCTGCGATCTCACGCCGGGCGGCAAGTATGTTGCCAAGGATTATCAGGATGCAGGCGGCTCGCGCGTGCTGGCGAAGCGCCTGCTCGACCGCGGTCAATTGCACAACACCATGACCGTGACCGGCAAGACGCTCCACCAAGAGGCGGCGGCGGCGGTAGAGACACCGAAGCAGGTGGTGATCCGCGCATGGGACCAGGCGCTGAAGCCAACCGGCGGACTGGTCATCCTCAAGGGCAATCTCGCGCCGGAGGGATGCGTGGTCAAGGTTGCCGGTCACGAGCGCATCTTCCACCGCGGCACGGCGCGTGTGTTCGAAAGTGAAGACGACTGCTTCGCGGCAGTTGAGTCGGGCAAGATCAACCCGGATGATGTGCTGGTGATTCGCTATGAAGGTCCGCGTGGTGGTCCCGGCATGCGCGAGATGCTGGCGGTAACAGCAGCGATCAAAGGCATTCCCGAGCTTTCCGAGACAGTCGCGCTGCTCACCGATGGTCGCTTCTCCGGCGCGACGCGCGGCCTGATGGCAGGGCACGTCGCACCCGAAGCACAACTCGGCGGGCCGATCGCTGCAGTGCGCGAAGGCGATTCGATCGTCTTCGATATCCCGAATCGCAAACTCACGCTCGAAGTTCCGAATGCCGAGATCGCAAGCCGCCTCAAGTCGTGGAAGCCACCAGAAGCGCGCTTCAAAACGGGCGTCTTCCGCAAATATGCGGACAGCGTCAGCTCAGCATCGTTGGGTGCAGTCACAAATTAGCCACTGTCATCGTTACATAGTGACTCTGCGGAGAAAGGATGAGCAGATGAAAAAACTTCAGCCCGGCTCAGACAAGGCAGCCCTGAGCGGTGTGGGCACGACGGTTCTAACCGGCGCGGAGATCGTCTGGGCCACGCTTGAGGGCGAAGGTGTCCGCGAAGTCTTCGGCTATCCCGGCGGCGCCATCCTGCCCATCTACGATGCACTGCGCAAGTTTCCCATCCGCCACATCCTGGTCCGGCACGAGCAGGGCGCCGCGCATATGGCCGATGGCTACGCGCGCGCTTCGGGACGCGTCGGCGTCTGCATGGCGACCAGTGGCCCGGGCGCAACCAATCTCGTCACTGGCATCGCCACTGCGATGCTCGACTCGGTGCCGATCGTCTGCATCACCGGCCAGGTCTCATCCAAAGTGCTGGGGTCCGATGCCTTTCAGGAAGTCGACATCACCGGCATCACGCTGCCGATCACGAAGCACAACTTCCTCGTGACGCGCGCGGAGGAAGTCGCGCCGGCAATCCGCGAGGCTTTCCAGATTGCCACGTCGGGCCGTCCTGGACCAGTGCTCATCGATATCACCAAAGACGCGCAACAGGCCACCGCGCCCTTCGAGTTTGCATCAGCAGCGCCTCTGGCAGCGCGCCCGCACCCGATGTTGCGTGCCGAATCGAGCGCCATCCAGGAAGCCATCGCGCTGATCCAATCGGCGAAGCGGCCCGTCATCCTTGCCGGCCACGGCATCACGCAATCCGGAGCGGAGCAGCAGGTGCTGGCCTTCGCCGAATCGCAGCAGATTCCCGTCGC
>JAUTWX010000101.1 GCA_030838385.1 Acidobacteriaceae bacterium | reverse complement strand
GCACTTTCGCGGATGGCAGTCGCAGCAGGAATGCGCGCTCGCGCTGGCGGGCGCGACGGCATTGGTCCTGCCCAGCCTCTATGAGTGCGGCGGCGCAGTGGTGCTGGAGGCGATGGCGATGGCGCGGCCGGTGATCGCAACCGACTGGGGCGGACCGGCAGATTATCTCGATGCCGAGACCGGCTTTCTCATCCCGCCGGAGAGCCATGAAGCAATGGTCACCGGATTTGCGACGGCCATGCAGCGTCTCGTTGACGATCCGGAGCTTGCCGCGCGCATGGGTGAGACGGCGCGGGAGAAGATGCTCGCCCATTTCACCTGGCAGATGAAGATCGACCGCATCGCCGATATCTACAAGTCCGTGATCGAATCTGCCGGTGTGGCAGCGTAAGGGGCGATTTGCGGCAAACAAAACGCCGGAGCCAATCGCCCCGGCGTCCCGTCTTCTCTGCCGCTACACCTCGGGCTGCAAGCCGTCGGCCAGCGCGATCAGGTCGTCGCCAATGGTGCGTGTCTTCGCAATCGCATCCTTGAGCGGAATGCTGGTGATCTCCGTCCCGCGCAGCACGACCAGACGCCCGAAGCTGCTCTGGTGCACCAGATCGATCGCGGCCGTGCCGTAACGCGTCGCCAGCATGCGGTCGTAGGCAGATGGTGTGCCGCCGCGCTGCGTATGGCCCAGGTTCACGCTGCGGGTTTCATAGCCGGTCTTCTGCTCGATCAGCTCCGCAACCGTCTGCCCGACGCCGCTGAGACGCGCGTGCCCGAAGGCATCCACTTTAGTGCCCTGCGTCGCCTGGCCGCCATCCGGTAGCTTCGCGCCCTCGGCGACCACAATGATGGAAAACTTCTTCCCGTGATCGTGGCGGTACTTGATGACCTTGCAGATGTGATCGATGTCCAGGGGTTTCTCCGGCACGCCAATGGCGTCCGCTCCGCCAGCAATGCCGCTGGTGATGGCGATCCAGCCGGCGTCGCGTCCCATCACCTCGCAGACGATAACGCGGTTGTGCGCCTCGGCAGTGGAGTGCAGGCGGTCGATGGCTTCGGTTGCGATGCCGACTGCCGTATCGAAGCCGAAGCAGGCATCTGTTCCGCTCAGATCGTTGTCGATGGTCTTGGGTACGCCGACGATCTTCACACCCTTTTCGATCAACGCATTCGCGACGCCCTGCGTGTCGTCGCCGCCGATGGTGATGAGAGCGTCGAGGTTGTTGGCCTTGATGGTGGCGAGGCACTTGTCGATGCCGCCTTCCGTCTTGCGCGGGTTGGTGCGCGAGGTGCGCAGGATAGTGCCCCCCAGGTGCAGAATGCCCGAGACCGCATTGGCGTCGAGCGGCCGGGTCTGGTTCTCCACCACGCCGCGCCAGCCTTCGAGGAAGCCGACGAATTCATCCTTATAGTGAAAAATTCCTTTGCGCACCGCGGCGCGGATCACCGCATTCAATCCAGGGCAGTCACCGCCGCCTGTCAGTATTCCAACTCGCATTTGCTTCCAGAGCTCCTTCTCAAAACGACTCAATAACCGAATCGAATCATACGTGCGAGGGAGCAGCGGATCAAACGCGGACGTCTTATCTAGAGGGCAACCGGAACCGAGACTTGACAATCAAGGTCTGCATATTTATACATATAGTTGTATATTTATGCAACGGCCGCCCTGGGTTGCCTCCCAATGCGCGGCCGTTTGCTTTGCGCGCTGAGGACGGATGATGAAAGTGGAACGGCACAACGCGATTCGCCAGCTCGTGACCACCCGCGTCGTGAGCAACCAGGACGAGCTGCGGCGACTCCTGGTGAAGCGCGGCCACGAGGTGACGCAGGCCACGCTGTCACGCGACCTGCACGCGCTCCGGCTCTTCAAGGGTCCGGGCGGTTACCAGATTCCGAGCACGACAGCCGCGAACCATGACGAAGACTTGCCGGACATCGCCGACATGCTGCGGAATTTTGGACTGCGTGTGCGCCAGGCGATGAACCAGCTTGTCGTGATGACGACGCAAGGCAGCGCACAGCCGGTTGCCGCTGGTATCGATGACGAGGAATGGCCGGAGGTGGTAGGCACCATCGCGGGTGACAACACGGTGCTGGTCATCTGCCCGGATGCGAAAAGCGCGACCACATTGAAGGTGCGGCTCGAAGGACTGATCGGCTAATGCAACAGGGACAATCACAAATCGCGGTAATGGGCGTGACCGGCTACGCTGGCGCTGAGCTGGCGCGGCTGCTGCTCGGCCATCCACGGCTCGCCGGCACTCCTCCTCTCTTTTTGGGCCGGGAAGGCTCCGCACGCGAATCGCTGACGGCGATTCATCCGCAGCTTGCCGGCCTCACCCCCGACCAGCTCTGCGTCGAACCATTCTCCTGGGAGTTGCTCGCTGCGCGCGACGTCAAGATGCTTTTCCTCGCGACGCCGCATGAGCAGTCGCGCAAGCTTGTTCCCGAAGCGCTTGAGCGGGGGCTGCGGGTGATCGATCTTAGTGGCGCCTGGCGGCTCGAGGACACAGCCAACCGCGCCGTCTACAAGTTTTCCGACGAGGGCTCGCCGGTCGCTGAGAGGACGCAATCGGAAGCCGTCTACGGCATGCCGGAACTGCACCGCGACGCGATCGCCAAGGCGCGGCTGGTGGCGAATCCCGGCTGCTATGCGACCACGATCATCCTTGCGCTGAAGCCGCTGATCGCAGCCGGCTGGGTCGACCTCGATCGCGGCATCATCTGCGACGCCAAATCTGGTGTCTCCGGCGCCGGCAAGGAGCCGACCGCGAAGACCCACTTCATGTATGCGGCGGACAACCTCTCCGCCTACGCGCTTTTCAGCCATCGCCATACCGGTGAGCTGCTGGAGCAGCTAGAAGTCACGGCGGACAACATCACCTTTACCCCGCATCTGCTGCCGATTCCCCGCGGCATCCTCGCCACCATCTATGTCACGTTTCGCGAGAGGCGTACAGCGGAGGAAATAGAAACGTGCCTGCGCGGGTTCTATATAGAGAGCCCCATGGTGCGTATTCACGCCGCAGGCCAGCTGCCGCAGATCCAGCACGTAGTGCGGACAAACTTCTGCGACCTCGGCTTCCAGCTCGCACCGGACGGCCGACGAGCGATTGTCATCAGTTGTCTCGACAACCTGTTGAAGGGCGCCGCCGGCCAGGCGGTACAGAACCTGAACGTGATGCGCGGATGGCAACAGACGGAAGGATTGCTATGAGATATGTGGTCAAGCTGGGAGGCACGGCGCTCGAAAATGCCGAGACGCTGCACGGCTGCGCTCAAGCGATCGTCGAGATGGTGCGCGATGGACATCA
>JAUTWX010000089.1 GCA_030838385.1 Acidobacteriaceae bacterium | reverse complement strand
ACCAGTAGCTTCTTGGCCGTCTCAATCAGCGTCACCGCTTTGGGCATCGCATCAATGGCCTGCAAGATTTCCGGATCCTGCTGGATACCCACGCGCACCGACTGTTCCCAGCTAAATGCCGTAATATACATCTCACGCTTCAGTTGCTCTTTGACCCACTGGTGATTCGCCGTGAAATCGGCCTCGCTGAAATGGAAGCTGTTCTTCATCAGATACTCGTGGAAGTCGTTGACCAGGTTCTCGTCCGGCTCCCAGCCCTTGGGCAGGTGAGCATCGGCCCTGGGGCCGAAGTAAGCCGCCGAGAAATTGAAGAAGCCGAACTTGCGCAGCACTTCAATCTGGAACTTGTTCAGCTTGGCGGCCTCGTATTTTTCATCCGGCGTGATACCGCCGCCGCCGTAGACGGTGCGGCCTGAATCGGTCAGCTTCACCTCGCGGTTCTTGTCGTCGGAGGCGGTGGGCTGATCGTGGTTGTAGTAGTAGTCGTACAGAGAGACGCCGCTATAGTTGCGCTGGATGAGCCGGCCGCTGGGGGTGTAGTAGTGATAAGTCGTCAGAGCCAGGCCGGTATTGTCAGAGAGCGGATAGACCGTTTGCACCAGACCCTTGCCAAAGGTCGTCTCGCCGACGACGATCGCGCGGTCGTGGTCCTGCAGCGCGCCGCTGACGATCTCCGCCGCCGAAGCGGTGCCGTGGTTCACCAGCACGACGATCGGGAAGCTCTTGCCGCCGTTGCCGTGGGTCGCACGCTGGGTCTGTTCGGGATAGGCACGCCCCCGCTGCGAGACGATGACCTGACCCTTCTGCAGGAACTTGTCGCAGACCGAAACTGCTTCGGTCAGCAGTCCGCCAGGATTGCTGCGGAGGTCCAGCACCAGGCCTTTAATGGGGCCAAAGTTGTCCATTGCTTCGCCGACTTCATGGCCGGTGGTCTCCTGGAACTGCGTGATGTGGATATAGCCGACGCCGGGCTTGATCATGAACGCCAAGTCGATCGAGCCATGCGGGATCTCATCGCGAACGAGATCAAAGTTCAGTGGCTTGGATTGTCCGTAACGGGTCACCGTCACCTGCACATGCGTGCCCTTAGGGCCCTTCAGCATGTTGGCGACTTCGGTGGAGTCCATGTTGTCGGTGGACTTGCCGTCCACCGCGACGATGACATCGGCAGGCTTTAGGCCGGCGCGAAAGGACGGTGTCCCTTCATAGGGGAAGAGCACGACGATCTTGTTGTTCTGCGGCTGGATGGTCATGCCCACGCCGTAGTACTTGCCGTGCTGGTCCTCCCGCATCTTGGCGTAGGCCTTGGGATCGTAAAAGCTGGAGTGAGGATCGAGCACGCGCAGCATGCCCGGGATCGCTCCGTCGTAGATGGCTCGCTCGGCCTTGTCGCCGTTCAGAGGTTCGGCGTAGTTCTGCTCTACCAGGCTGTACACGGTGGTGAAGGAGCGGAGGTCGTTCCGCAGGGCCGACTCGTCGGCCTGCGCCTGGGCGCCTACCGTACGTTGTACGAGGGTGCCACCAGCGGCGCAGGCGGCGAGGAAGACAGCAACGGCGATAGCGGAACGGCGCGGACTGGGTGCCATGAGAAAGGTAGCCTGCGGCAGGCTCACGCAAACAAACAGCAGTCCTGCCGCTTGACTATTAGACGCGAGTATAGCACCCGGGGGAGCACGACCATCGGGTTTCGCCCCTGCCACGGAGGTGTGATGCGAGGGACGGGGCCGCCAAATCACGGCTCAGGAGCCGACCTTGCAGCCAGGCCAGCGGGTATTCTCATCGGGTACTCCAGCGATCTCGTATATTGCCCCGTGCATGCACCGTCCGCGGTGAGTAGAATACGCACAAGCGCACGAGGCAGAACGTTCGGAAGTGCCGGCGTCAGAGCACGTCCGTCGTAAGCCGCACCCTTGATCTGAACCCCCCGGCCTGCAATTCATGCCGGATATGTAGAGAGATTCATGACCCTTCGCCGTTCCGATGTTTGCTGCTGGCTGCTGGCAGGTTCCCTCCTCGCCGCTGCCCCCGTCCTTGCTCAGAATCAGAAGAAGACCAACAAGCCCCTGACGCCGGCCCAGCAGGCGGAGCGCGCGCAGTTCGACCCCAAGGCGGAGGCTTCGCCCTTCGGCGGCCATGTCGTCGAGGAGAGCGTCGCCCAGGTGAACGATCAGATCATCAACACCTCGGATTACAACCGTGCCGCGACTCAGTTGGAGCAGGAAGGCCATCAGCAGGGCTGGAGCGAGCAGGAGCTGGAGGACCACAAGCGCGATCTGCTGCGCGACCTGATCGATCAGCAGTTGCTGCTCTCCAAAGGTAAGGATCTGGACATTACCGGCGAGACCGAGCTGGTGCGGCGCCTGGACGAGATCCGCAAGCAGAACCACCTCGACTCGCTTGACGATCTGGAAAAGGCAGCGTCCAGCCAGGGCGTCTCCTATGAGGATTTCAAGCAGAACATCCGCAACAGCATCATTACCCAGCAGGTGATCCGCGACGAAGTCGGCCGTCACATTCAGATGACGGATGCCCAACTGCAGCAGTACTACCGTCAGCACGTGAACGACTTCACGCAGCCCGAGTCGGTGCGGCTGAGCGAAATTCTGATCCCGGTGAAGAGCGGTGGCGATGAAGCCGCTGATCTCGCGGCCGCCAAAGCCAAGGCCGACGAGCTGGACGCCAAGATCAAGGCCGGTACCGGCTTCGAGGATCTGGCGAAGGCCAATTCTGCCGGCTCGACCGCGGCGCAGGGCGGCGATCTCGGGGAATATACCCGTGGCAAGCTGGCGAAGCAGCTTGAAGACGCAACCTTCGCCCTGCAGGCCGGCCAGTCCACCGAGCCGATTCGTACCCGGCAGGGTTACGTAATCCTGAAGGTGACCGGGCACACGGCCGGTGGTGTCCAACCGTTCGCCTCCGTCCGCACCCAGTTGGAAGAGGCCGCCTTTATGAGCCAGATGCAGCCAAGGCTGCGCGAATATTTGGCAAAGCTGCGCCAGAATGCCTACGAAGATGTGCGCCCCGGCTATGTCGACACCGCTGCGGTACACAACACTGCAAAGCCGCTCTATAGCGCCTACACGCCGCCAGGGCCCAAGAAGAAGGTGCACTTCAAGCGCAGCCGGTATACCGGCGCCCATCGCGGACGGCACGCCAGCGACACCACGACAGAAGCCGCGACCGCTAAGACCGGGACCGCCGGCACGACCGAAGCTGCCACCAAAGCCACTGCCGGCGGCACGACCACTGCGCTCGCTAATGCGCCGACGCCGGCGGTAGAGAAGCCAGGCAAGAAAGAGAAGATCCGGTTCGGGCAGGCGCCGCGTGAGGCGCTGCCTCCGGCCGCGCATCCGACAGAGCAGACGGCGGGACAGGCTGCCGGCACGGAAGCGGGTACAGGCAATGAGGCGCAGGTGGCCTCGAATTCCAGCTCCACGGACGTCCCCGGCACGGACGTAGCGCCTACCGTCGATCGCAAGACGCGCTTCTCCGATCGTGCCCGCCAGCCGAAGACGAAAAAGGCGCAGACCCCGGACCAGGTAGAAAACGAGCGCGTTGCCGAGCAGGCAACACCGGAAGAAGCCGCGGCGGAGAAGACGCAATCAGCTCCGCTGGGTCTGGCTGGTGATACTGCTGCGAAGAAGAAGGCGCCCAAGGTGAAGGGCGACAAGACGCGCTTCTCCGATCAGGTCAACAAGTCGAAGCAGGCTGCACCGCCACCGCCGCAAACCTCCACGCCATCGCCACTGGCTACCCCTGACACTGTCCCCGCGCCGGCCGACAACGGGACCGCTCCGTCGCCGCAGAGCGGCGCTCCAGCGCCCACCCAGCCGCAGCCATGAGCCTTCGTTCGTGAGTCAGGCCGCGGTGGTTCCCACGCATACCAAGACCGTCTTCCTCGGCGAGATCGCGAAGTACGAAGGGCAGACGATGACGGAGTTCTTCGCCGTCGCGCAGAAGCAGTTCAGCCGCAAGCGCGACGGTGCCGCTTATCTGACCTTGCGACTGACTGACCGAACCGGCCAATGCGAAGCCAAGATGTGGGACAACTTCGAGCCCTGCGCGGACACCTTCGAAGCTGGCGACGTAGTTAAAGCACAAGTTGAAGTGTCCGGTTGGAACGGCAGGCCTCAACTCACCATCAAGAAGCTTCGCAGGGCCTCGGCCGAGGAGTATTCGCTGGCCGATTTCCAGCCGCATACCACCCTCTCCATCGACGAGCTGTGGACGAAGCTCAACGCCTTCGTCGACAGCTTCACCGATCCCTTCCTGCAGCAGCTTGTTCGCAGCTTCCTTGACGATCCGGAGATCGCAGCGTCATTGCGCAGCGCGCCGGCGGCCAAGTACCTGCATCACGCCTGGATCGGTGGCTTGCTCGAACACATCGTCTCTCTACTGGGGCTGTGCGATCGCGTCACCCCTCACTATCCCCAGGTGCACCGCGACCTGGTGATGACCGCCGCCATTCTGCACGACATCGGCAAACTGGAAGAGCTGCGCTGGAGCCTGAGCTTCGACTACACGCTGGAAGGCCAGATGCTGGGCCACATCACGCTCGGCATAGCGATGATTGAGAAGAGGATCGCAGTCATTCCCGGCTTTCCGCCGCGGCTGCGCCTGCTGGTCGAGCACATTGTGCTCAGCCATCACGGCAAGTACGAGTTCGGCTCGCCCAAGTTGCCCATGACGCCGGAGGCGATCCTCTTCCACTACCTGGACGATCTGGACGCGAAGATGTACTCCGTTCGGACGGAGCTCGACCGCAGCGCGCAGAACGGGCGCGGCCCGCGGGAGATGACGGAGTGGGTGCATTCGCTCGAGCGCCCCTTGCTGGACAGCCGTGCTTTTCTGGACAGCGGGGCTCCTTTGGGCGAAGCTGATCGCACGAATTTGAGTGAACCCGACGCCGAGGTGACGAGCGATGCCTTACCTGCTGAAGAGTGAGCCCGAGTCTTACTCCTATAGCGACCTGGAGCGCGATGGCGAGACGAGCTGGGACGGCGTTAAGAATCCACAGGCGCTGATGAACCTGGCCGGGATGAAGAAGGGCGAGAAGCTCGTCATCTATCACACCGTGACAGAGAAGGCTGTGGTGGGCACCGCCCATGTTGTCTCCGTGGATGCGTCGAACCCGAAGAGCCCGATCGTGCGCATCGCGCCGGACAAGCGGCTGAAGCAGCCGAAGACGCTTGCGGAGATGCGCGAGGCGCCGGTCTTCAAAGGATCGCTGCTGTTCCGGCAGTTCCGGCTCTCCGTGGTGCCGCTGACAGACGCGCAATACGACTGGCTGCTCAGCTAGTCATCCGCGAGTCGACAAGTCAGCGAAATTCAGCAAAGCCTAGGTTCAGCAATAAGTCGTCGCAGGCGGACCCATCGGGGACGCCCACGCGTACACACACGGGAGTGCGTCCGCCCGGACGGCCAGAGCATTTTTCCTGACGCAGTGCGTCGCGGGTGAAAGGTGAAATTGGACGTGGCCTTTCTGTACGGAAAGGCCACATGAACGATTACCAGGCCTCTATGCCTATCAGGAAAAATGCTCCAGTCCTTTACAATCGAGCTTTGACCGGGAAGGCACATGCTACGTTTTTCAACCGCGGGTGAGTCGCACGGCGAGGCCCTGATCGCGCTGGTGCAGGGACTCCCGGCCGGGCTCGAAGTGGACCAGACATTCATCAATCGAGAGTTATGGCGGCGCCAGCAGGGGTATGGCCGCGGCGGCCGTATGCGCATCGAGACCGATTCCGCGCACATCCTCTCCGGCGTGCGGCATGGCCGCACCATTGGCGCACCCGTTGCGATGCAGATTGCCAACCGCGACTGGAAGAACTGGGAAGAGATTTTGCCAGTTGGTATAGGCGATCCAACAAAGCATAAGGCGGTCGCTTCGCCGCGTCCCGGTCATGCCGACCTCTCCGGATCGCTCAAGTATAACTTTAAAGATGCCCGCTATGTGCTGGAGAGGGCGTCTGCGCGGGAATCTACCGCACGCGTCGCCGCGGGCGCACTGGCCAAGACACTGCTGCGGTTCCTTGGAATCGAAGTCACCAGCCATGTGATTCGTGTGGGCCGGGCGGAGCTGGAAGAGCCGGTCACCTGGGAGGCGATCGCTGCACTCGCCGGCAGGGATGAGGTGCTGCTGAACTGCGCCTCGCCCGAGAGCGAAGAGAAGATGAAGGCCGAAGTCGATCTAGCGCTGCGCACCGGCGACTCCATCGGTGGAGTTTTTGAGGTGGTGGCGCATGGCGTGCCGCCGGGCCTCGGCACCTATGCCAACTGGGACGAGCGGCTGGATGGCCTGCTGGCCTGGGCGGTGATGTCGCTGCAGGCGGTGAAGGCGGTCGAGTTGGGGCGCGGCGTCACCGCGGCGCAGTCGCTGGGCTCAGCGGTTCATGACTCGATTCATTACGCCGCAGCGGGCGAGAACGGCCAAGCCGGTCGCCACACTCGTTTTGAGCGCGAGCAGAACAACGCGGGAGGGATCGAAGGCGGCATCTCGAACGGCGAGGACATCGTGGTGCGCGGCTATCTGAAACCCATCTCCACGCTGCGGCGGCCGCTGGAGTCCGTTACCTATGAGACCCGCGAAGCTACCAAGGCAGCCTACGAGCGCTCCGATGTTTGCGTAGTGCCAGCCGCGGGTGTCGCGGCAGAGGCCATGGTGGCCTTTGTGCTGGCGCAGCTCGCGCTGGAGAAGTTCGGCGGCGACTCCGCGACCGAACTGAAGCGTAACTATGATGGCTATTTGGAGCAGATTCGGAATTACTGAGGAAGGCAAGAAGGGCGCGGCAACTCCCCAGACGCTACGAACCAAGCAAGCATGATCTACCCCATCGTCAAGTTTCCCGATCCCATTCTGCAGCGCGCCAGCGCGCCGGTTACCGAATTCGACGACGAGCTTCGCAAGCTGGTCGCGGATATGTTCGAGTCCATGTATGCCGCGCAGGGCATCGGGTTGGCGGCGCCCCAGATCGGTATTCCAAAGCGGCTCACGGTCATCGACCTCAGTAACAAAAAGGAGCCGAAGGACAAGATCGTCCTCATCAACCCGGTGATCACGTTGCAGGAAGGCAAGCAGGTTGAGGAAGAGGGCTGCCTAAGCCTGCCGGAGATTCGCGAGAAGGTGCGACGGCCGGCGCGCGTGATCGTGAAGGCGCAGGATGAATACGGCAAGTGGAGTGAGCGCGAGGCAGCCGAGCTGCTGGCGCGCGCCTTCCAGCACGAGATCGACCACCTGGACGGGGTGCTCTTCATCTTCCGCATCAGCGCACTCAAACGCGACCTAATCCTGCGCCGCATCCGCAAAATGCAGCGCGCCGGCGAATGGTAGAGGGGAAGAATCTTTGATGCGGCTAGTCTTCTGCGGCACGCCGACGTTTGCCGTACCCACATTGCAGGCGCTGCGGGGCGCCGGTCATCGCATCGAGCTTGTTCTTTGTCAGCCCGACCGGCCCAGCGGCCGCGGCCTCTCGCTGGCAGTGCCGCCCGTCAAGCAGGCCGCGCTCGATGCCGGCCTCGAAGTGTCGCAGCCGGAGAAGATTCGCACCAACACGGAGCTACGCGCGCGCCTGGAAGCGATTCAGCCCGACGCGATTGTCGTAGTCGCCTATGGACGTCTGATTCCGCCCTGGATGCTGGACCTGCCGCGCCACGGGAACCTGAACCTGCACGGCTCGCTGCTGCCGAAGTATCGCGGCGCTGCGCCCATCCAGTGGGCGGTGGCGAATGGCGAGAAGGTCACTGGCGTGACCACGATGCGACTCGACGAGGGCATGGACACGGGCGACATGCTGCTGCAGCGCGAGCTGCCCATCGGTCCCACCGACACGGCGGAGGATCTCTTTTTCCGTCTCGCCGAGCTGGGCGCACCGCTGATGGTGGAAACGCTGGCTGGCCTGGAGTCCGGCGCCATCACACCGCAGAAACAGGACAATAGCCTGGCGACACATGCTCCGCTGCTGACGCGCGACGACGGCCGCGTCGATCCGGCGCGTGCGGCGCAATCCATTTACGATCGCTGGCGCGGCTTCCAGCCCTGGCCGGGCGCGTGGACGACAGTGCGGGGAAAGAAGCTGACGCTTCACCGGTTGATGCTCGCGTCTTCCACGCAACGGAGCGAGCCCGGCATCTTCTATGTGGACGGCGATCGCCTCTACCTCACAGCCGGCGATGGGAACAGCCTGGAAGTCATCGAGCTGCAAGCTGAAGGCAAGCGCCGCATGCCGGCGGCGGACTTGTTGCGCGGCCACGGTGTCGTCGACGGCGACCGCCTGGGCTCTTGATGGCGCCGCGCGTAACACCGGCGCGCATGGCGGCCTTCCGTGTATTGCTTGCAATGGAGCGATCCAGCAACGCGCACTGTGACGATCTACTGCGTGCGCCCGCGATGGAGTCGCTGTCGCAGGCTGATCGCAACCTCACCACCGCGCTGGTGATGGGCGTTCTGCGCTGGCAGCTTGCACTCGACGCCATCCTCGCGCGCCATTTGCAGCGGAAGTCCCCTTTGGACGCAGAGGTCGCCATCGCGCTGCGCCTGGGCGCGTGGCAGCTTCTGGGCATGGACCGCATCCCCGCACACGCGGCCCTCACGGAAAGCGTGGAACTCACGAAGGTGAGCGGCCACAGCTTTGCATCGGGGCTGGTGAATGCGGTCTTGCGCCGCGTAGCCGAGAATGCTTCATCCATCGTTCTCGATCCGATCAGCGCGCATCCAGCCTGGATGGTTGAGCGCTGGACTGCCCAGTTCGGTCGTGATGCCGCGGCTTCCATCGCAGCTCACAATCAGCACGCCCCTCCTGTAGCGCTGCGGTTGAGTGCGACGGCCGACGCGGATGCGGAGTCTCTGCCAGCAGGCGCTCTGCTGACGCGTGCGCGACGACTGATCGAAAGTGGCGATGCCCCTGAGAGCATGCGCATTCAGGATGAGGGATCGCAGTTGGTGGCGGAGTTGGCCGGTCGCGCTTCGCGTATTTTGGACTGCTGTGCCGCGCCCGGCGGCAAGACCGCGATCCTGGCCGAGAACAATCCGCAGGCTGAGATCACCGCATCCGATATTAGCGAAACGCGCCTGAACGCGATGCGCCGCAGCTTCGCGTGCGATCCGCTGACGGCGAAGATCCATTGGGTGCACGCCGATGCGACCAACCTGCCATTCCGAGACGGCGCAGCGGTGTCGGGCAGTTTCGATCTCATCGTGTGCGACGCGCCCTGCAGCGGCACGGGAACACTGGCCCGCAATCCGGAGATCAAGCTGCGGCTGGCTGTGAGTGATCTTCAGCGACAGCAGGAGCGGCAGATCGCGATCCTGCGATCGGTCTACCGCGTGCTCGCACCCGGCGGCCGGCTGGTCTACTCCACTTGTTCGCTTGAAGCGGAGGAGAATGCAATGGTGGTCGAGACAATCCTGGCATCGGAACCCACGGCGCGGCTGCTCGATGTTGGAGAACGCCTCACCACGATGGAGGCGGAGGAAGGCCTTCACCCGCATGGCGCGGAACTGTTGCGTAGGACCGCTCTGCGCGACAACGGCTGTCTTCAGACGCTGCCCGGCGTATCGCCCTGCGATGGATTCTTCGCTGCGATCCTGACACGGAATTCTACTGCGCGAGCGTGAACTGAATCGTCCCGCCCGTCTCCACGCGCTCTCCTGCGGCCGGCTGCTGCGCGATCACCGTGCCCGGCATCACCGGCAGAGCGGGCGGTGCGGGCGCCTCACCGGGCGCGGCAATTGCGGCTACGGGCGGAATTTCCGCCTGGCGGTAAAGCGGCGGCGCGAGCTTCAAACCGGCTTTGTCCACGGCTGCGTCCGCGGTCTTTGCCGGCTGGCCGGAGAAGTCCGGCATCACGTATCCGGTTGCTTCCGCCGGCACCTGTGCGCTCAGCAACAGTGCCACATTCGGCCGGTCCACCTGCGCTGCACCCGCATCCGGTGCCTGTGCGATCACCGTGCCAGGCTCTGCGAGCGCGTAAGGCATATGCGCAATGGTGCCAAGCTGCAGGCCGGCGCGCCGGATCGCCAGCGCCGCCACCCGCTCAGGATCGTGAACCAGCGATGGCACCGCGACCTTCTGCGCGCCCAGGCTCTGACCGAGCCGCACCTGCCAACCGGTCCGCACAATGGTTCCCGCCGCAGGTGACTGCGTCACGATGCGCGATTCCGGCACGACCGCGCTGTAGAAGTGGTCGTCAATGCTCATCTCCAGACCGTCCGAGGCGGCTTTGCGCCGGGCCTCGGCCTCGCTCATGCCGCGAAAGTCCGGAACCTTCACCTCTGCGCCGTGAATGGCAAAGTGCATGGTGGTTAGGGCCGACACCATGGCTACCACCACCAGCAGCACCAGCACGAGCGCGAACTGGAAGAGGCGGAGGATCATGCGTCCGCGTACTCGATGGTGAAGGTGATGTCAGCCGTCTTTTCGAGCATGGCTGAGACGGAACAGTATTTCCCCCTCGAGAGCCGGACGGTGTCTTCCATGCTCTTGTGGTTCACTGCACCGGAGACGCGATAGACCAACTCGATCTTCGTGAACACGCTGGGCGATTCCTTCGCCTTCTCCGCGTTCGCGGAAACGGTCAGCGCCGTAAAGGGCTCGCGCTTCTTAGTGAGAATGCCGATGACATCGACTGCCGTGCAGCCGCACAGGCTCATCAGGACGCACTCCATTGGTGTCGGGCCTTCCACACGCGCACCGTCGAAGGTCAGGCTGCGCCCGTTATCCGATGTGGCTGCGTAGATCTGATCGTGCTGCCACTCCGCCTTCGCGATCATTCTTCTCCTCCATGCCGTTCTCGCTCACCCGGTTGCACCTGCGTCCCTCGTGCCGATTGTCCGCCTGTGGCTCCGGATGCACCAGCATACTGTCGATCTCAGGGCGCTCCAGCTTCAGCCGGTCTTCGAGCGCAGTGATGACATCGTGTACGCGATGCATGGGCAGCGTGTCGGGTAGCGTGCAGTGACAAGAGAGATGCAGGCGGTCTCCCATACGCGATACTGCCACTTCGTGAAGGTCGATGATCTCCGGAAGTGTTCGTGCCAGAACGCGCAGGTCTTCCTCCAGGCGGCGATCTTGCTCGATCGTCGCTGACGCTGTGATGGTAGCGGGCTCGCTCTCGATGTGCGTCAGGACATTGCTTACCTCAGGAGCGGCCCGGTACATCTGCTCCTCCAACTCGCATACGAAGCGGTGGGCCTCCACCAGCGGCAGCGACTCGGCGACCTCGATGTGCTGCTCCACGCGCAGGCCGGCCCCCTCCTGCTGCACGCTCAGGTCGTGCAATGTGACATTGTTGAGTGCAGCTACGCCGCGGATGCGATCGAAGATGTTCTCGCCCAGTACTTGACGGGGCACGGTGCGGACAGTGACGTCGGCCCCAGGCACTACGGCTTTGACCGCTGCGGTGATCCGCTGCACCAGAACCTCGATGTGCTCAGCAGTGTCGAAGCGCGGCACCGCGACGCGCAGGTCGGCGAAGACGCGGTTGCCGGAACGGCGCACCCGTACCCGCTCCAGTTCCACCACGCCCTCGATGTGCTCCACCGCACGGACGATGCGCTGCCGCGCTCCAGCCGGCGCCGTGTCAAGCAGCTCAAACGTAGTGCGGCGCGCCAATCCCCAGGCGAAGCGCAGGATGACAGCGGAAACGGCGAGTGCCGCCACTGGATCTGCAAAGCGCAGCCAGCCAATGCCGAAATGCACGCCCGCGTAGGAAGCGGCGAGCCCCACGGCGACCGCCACGCTGGACCAGATATCCGAGGCAAAGTGAAGGGCATCAGCCTCCAGCGCCTGCGAGCCGGAGGCGGCTGCGACATGCTTGAGCGCGCGAGAGCGGCTGAGATCGACCGCGATGGAAAGCGCAAGCACCGCGAACGGCCACACCGAAGGACGCACCGTCACCGGCGCGACGAAGATGCGGATGATTGCCTCGACCACAATCCACACGCACGACGCGCCCATGAGAAAGGTCTCGGTGAAGGCGGAGAGCGTCTCCACGCGCGCGTGGCCGTATGGGTGGTCCTCGTCGGCAGGCTTGTCCGAGATGCGGACGGAGAAGAACGTCAGTGCGGTGCCCAGCAGGTCGAGGCCAGAGTGCGCAGCGTCGGAGAGCATGCCGAGGCTGCCCGTCAGCAGGCCGGCGATCAGCTTGAGCGCCGTCATGCCGCACGCTGCCAGCATGGACATCAGGGCGGCGCCCCGCTTTCGCCTCACGATGGCATGTCCGGGCTGCGTCGCGACTCCAGGCTCATCCAGCGGTGACATGCCCACAGCCTACACGCCACCGCACACGCCGGGCCAGTCAGGGCGACTATGGTTTGCGGGCGGAGTACAGGCCCGCGATCCCGAAGGTGTAGGGCGTCCAGCGCGCATCGCGAAAGCCTGCATGCTCGAGGGCTGTGAGCATCTCGGGCGGTGCGGGGAAACGTCCGACGGATGTGGGCAGGTACGTATAGGCGCCGCTCGCGCCAGAGAGCAGGCCGCCGAGGCGCGGCAGCACGTGCCGGAAGTAGAAGGCATAGAGCTTGCCGAGAACACCGCCTGGCTCGCTGAAGTCGAGAATGCCAAGCTCGCCTCCCGGAGCCAGCACGCGATAGAACTCGCGGAGGCCGGCTTCGTAATTGGCAAGGTTGCGAAAGCCAAAAGCCGTCGTCAGAAGGTGGAGCACGTTATGGGCAATCGGCAGATGGAGCGCGTCGGCTTCCACTGCGATTCCTCCGTGCTTCGCAAACTTCGCGGCGCCGCGAAGCAGCATCTGGTGTGAGAAATCGATGGCGAGCACGGGCACGGCCTGGGTTGGTCGGCGGCGCAGCAGTGCCAGAGTCATATCCCCGGTTCCGCAGCAGACATCGGCTATACGTGCCTGTGGCTGCGACATAATGTGGCGGAAGCGCCGCGCCGTGCGCCACCACCACAGCCGGTCGACGGATCCCGAAAGAATGTGGTTCAGCAGATCATACCGCGGCGCGATGGAGTCAAACATCTCCTGCACGGCTGCTGCCGCATCTTGCTCGCCAGTTGTCCCGGCCGGTTGTGCGCCACGCGCTTGCGCCGTCATTGGCCCAGCTTCAACCCGCGCCGGATGGCCTGGAGCAGCTCGTCGTCGCTCAGATCGTTGACCACGCTGGCCTGCCCGATGCGGTCGAGTTGAACGAAGTGGCGAATGCCGCCAATTCGCTTCTTGTCCCCGGCAGCAGCATTCAGGAGGCGGCGCGCTGTGAGCCGCGGCAGCGACGGCAAACCGAGCGCGTCGATTGCCCTCAGAATGCGGTCGGCGTCGGTATCCGGCAGCCCGCGCTTGCGGCTGGCTTCGACTGCAACCCGCATGCCCCAACCAACGGCTTCACCATGCAGCAGCCCGCGATAATGCGTGAGCGCTTCGATGGCATGTCCTACCGTGTGGCCGAAATTGAGGATCATGCGCAGGCCCGCTTCACGCTCATCCTGCGAGACGACACACGCCTTGATGCGCACCGACTCCGCAATCACATGAGTCAGAGACTCGGTCTCCTGTCGTAGCAGCGCCTCGGTGTGCCGCTCGATGAACTCGAACAATGCGCGGTCGTAGATCAATCCTGCCTTCAGACTCTCGAACAGTCCCGCGCGCACCTCTGCCGGCGGCAACGTGCGGAGCACTCCCGTGTCCGCCAGCACCAGCCGCGGATGGTGGAAGCTGCCGATCAGGTTTTTCCCTGCGGCGAGGTTGACGCCCGTCTTCCCGCCGACGGACGAGTCCACCTGCGCCAGCAGTGTCGTTGGTACTTGGATGAAGTCGAGGCCGCGCATATAAATGGCCGCGAGAAATCCGGTCACATCGCCGATCACGCCGCCCCCAAAAGCGATCAGAATAGAGCCGCGATCAGCACCAGCGGTCGCGAGTTGTTGCGCCAGCCGCTCCAGCGCCGCCAGCCGCTTATGGTGCTCGCCCGCGGGCAGCAGCAGGACGGCTGGCCCTCCGTCAGCGGCAAAGCCGCTCAGGAAAACCTCAGACCACAGTGCCCAGATCTCTGGCGAGGTCACGACGAAGTAGCGGCGCGGCCGTTCACCAAAGATGTCGCCAAGGTGTTGCGGCAAATCGGCCAGCAGGTCCTCGCCCAGCAGCATGCTGTACGCGGCTGAGGCAGTCTGGATGGGGAGAGTACGCACTCGGCTCATCGTACCGCAGGCTACTGGCTTGGAAGATGAATGATAGCCTCGCCATATATGGGCAGAGCCGCCGTCCACCTTCCTGCAGTCACAGATTTCCTGATCATCGGCGCCGGGATTGCTGGTCTTCGCGCCGCCATCACGCTGGCTCAGGTCGGCCGCGTCCTGGTGGTCACCAAGGAGGCGCTCGGCGAATCGAACACGCAGTACGCGCAGGGTGGCATCGCGGTCGCGATCAGTGGCGCTGAAGATGTCGAGCTGCATCTGGAAGATACAGTTGCGGCCGGAGACGGCCTGGTCGATCCCATTGCAGCGCGCGTGCTGGTGGAAGAGGGCCCGGCGCGCGTGGAAGAACTGCTGCGCTGGGATACGCACTTCGACCGCTACGCAACCGGTGACCAGGTCGGGGAGCTCATGCTGACGCGCGAAGGCGCGCACAGCCGCAACCGCATTCTGCATGCGAACGGCGATGCCACGGGCCGCGAGATTGGCCGCGCACTGCTGGCACACGCATCCGCGACGCCGGGGATTACGCTGCTGCCCTGGACGCTGCTGACCGATCTGCTCACAACGGAGGGACGTGTCTGCGGAGCGCGGCTGCTCGATGAGAATGGCGAAATTCGGACCGTGCAGGCGCAGTGCGTCCTTCTGGCAAGCGGCGGCGCAGGTCAGGTTTACAGCGATACGACAAATCCTGCGGTGGCGACAGGGGACGGCATCGCCGCTGCGCTCGCCGCCGGCGCCGAGCTGGCTGACATGGAGTTCTATCAGTTCCATCCCACAGCGCTGAGCCTGCCTGGCGTGCCGCGCTTCCTGCTCTCCGAGGCGCTGCGTGGCGAGGGTGCATTGCTGGTGAATACCGCGGGCGAGCGCTTCATGCATCGCTACCATCCGCTGCTGGAGCTTGCCCCGCGCGATGTGGTGGCGCGTGCCATCACCCGCGAGGGAATCGGCAAACGACCCGGCGAGGTGCTGCCGGTCTACTTGGACATGCGGCACGTGACAGGCATCAATCCCGACGCGCGCTTTCCGGGCATCTCCGCGTTTCTCCATCAGCATGGCCTCGATCTGGGGCGAGACCTGATCCCGGTGCGCCCGGCGGCCCACTACTTGATGGGCGGTGTGCGGACCGATGTCGATGGGCGAACATCGCTGCCTGGCCTCTATGCCGCGGGCGAAGTGGCCTGCACCGGCGTGCATGGCGCGAACCGGTTGGCCAGCAACTCGCTGCTGGAGGGGCTGGTCTTCGGCGCGCGCGCGGCGGAGAGCATGCGCCGCGGGAGCGAAGTTCCGGTGGTGATCGCGGATGTGCAGGCGCCGACGCCGCTACGAACGGCAGCATCGCTGCCGCCGGTCGAGGAAGCCATCCAGCGACTACAGCAGCAGATGTGGGAGCACGCTGGATTGCTCCGCGATGCGGAGCTGCTCCGGAGCATCGACATGACTGGCGCGACGAGCTACGCGGATGCGACTCCGTCCGCTCAGTGGACACGCCGGGAATACGAGGCGCGATCGCTGGCACGTGTGGCGCGGGCAATTGTGGTCTGCGCCCTGGCGCGGGAGGAGAGCCGTGGCGCGCATTTTCGCAACGACTATCCGAAGCGGGATGACGCACGATTCGGTACGCACTCGCATCTGCAAGGCAACGCCGTCAGCTTCGGACCGCTGCTTGCGGCCGGGAGCCAAAGAATCGCGCAGGCGGAGTCGCCAGCGCTACGCTGAATGCCGCTCGGGCAGCAGCAGGGAAGCGGCGGCAAAGATCGCTACTGTGCCGAGGATGACGACCAGCGACCACAGCGTCGGTATCTCAACCCAGCGCGTCGCAATCATCTTTCCTCCGACAAAGGCCAGTATCGCCGCCAGTCCGTAGTGCAGCAGATGCAGCCGATGGAGAAGGCTCTGCAGCACGAAGTAGAGCGACCGCAGCCCCAAAATAGCGAAGATGTTCGAGGTGTAGACGATGAATGTGTCGTGCGTCACGCCGAGCACTGCAGGTACCGAATCGATGGCGAAGACTACGTCGGTGATCTCGATTGCGACAACGGCGAGCAACATCGGCGACACGCGCCAGCCGCGGCTTTGCACCCAGTGCGAGATGGTCGGCGAGGCGGTCCTGCCTTTCTTCTGGCGCACCAGGCGCCACGCTGCATAGAGCAGCAGCGCGCCGAAGATGTACTGCATCGCTGCAAAGCGATCGAGCAGCGCGACGCCGGCCACGATAAATAATGCGCGCAGGACGATGGCGCCAAGCACGCCGTAGATCAGCGCGCGATGCTGTTGGCCGACCGTGAGCCCGAAGCTGCCGAACAGGACGAGAAAGACAAAAAGGTTGTCGATGGAGAGGGAGCCCTCCAGCACATAACCGGAGATGAATTCGAGTGCGCGCTCCTGCCCTTGCGTGTGCAATACGAATGCGGCGAAGCCCAGGGCCAGTACGACGAGGAAGACGGTCCAGCCGAGCGCGCTGCGAAAGCGCGGCCCCTCGCGCCTCCGGCCAAGCACGACGAGATCGATCACCAGCAGCAGCAGAACCACTGCATGGAAGCCGATCCAGTAGGTGAGGGGCGCGCCGCCGATCATGCGGCCATCAATGTGCATTCAGCAGGCGCATGCTTTCCAGAAACACTTCGCCGGAGATGGTCAGGCTCTTCGCACTGATTTTATCCAGCGTGTCCTTGGGAGTGTGATGCCATCCGTCGGGATGCTCAGCATCGTGCGGACCGTAATTCACATCAATCACATCGGCAGAAGGCACGCCGCGCTGCACGAAGGGGAGATGATCGTCTTCCTCGGCAGCCTCCGTCTTGAAGAAATGACTCGCGTTGCCGGTCTTCTTCGCGGCGTCATACACCAGGTCTTCGATGGCCGGCGTCGCGGTCGTCACACGGGTCACGTCCAGATCGCGGTCGCCGATCATGTCCGCCAGCAGGAGGCCCTTGATCCTTTTCAGCGTGCCGTCCATCTGCCACTTCGCTGCCAGGTGGCGGCTGCCGTAGAGGGAGTCAGACTCGCTCCAGCTCTCCACCGCCTCCTCGCCGTCGAAGAAGACCAGCCACACGCTGTAGCCATCGAGCGTGCGTCCGCGCTGATGGTTGGCTATCTCGAGCAACAGGCCCGTGGTTGCCGCGCCGTCGTTAGCGCCCACGAACGAGGTGTTGCGCAGCGGATAGTTCGTCTCGTAGTGTGTCGCCAGCACGATCACGCCGTCCTTCTTGCCGGGGAAGCGTACGATGAAATTGGTCATCTGCTGCGGTCCCACGGGCGTGGAAGCGACGAAAGTATCGGCCTGCAGGTTGTCGTGCGCGAACTGCTTCTTCAGATAATTCTGCGCGCACAGCAGTCCGGCGCTCCCGTTGAAGCGCGGTCCGCAGGCGACGAACTGCCGCGCGAATTCAAGCGCCTTTGCGCCGTTGAACTGTGTGGACGTCTGCGCATGCAGCAATGGAACCTGTAGCAGCAGTACGGTGAGCAGACAGAGTCGGCGGATCAGGATGCAGCCTCCTGCTTCTTGCGATCGCGCCGCGACGGATGGACCATGTACGCGACTCCGATGCTGACGATGTAGAGCACCAGCATCGGCGCAGCGAAGACGCACATGGTGAGAATGTCCGGCGTCGGCGTAATGATGGCTGCGATGATGAAGATCACCAGGATCGCGTAGCGGATGTTCCGCCACAACCAGCGTGCACTTACCAGGCCGAAGAGTGCGAGGAACATCACCAGGATGGGCAGTTCGAAGGTCGCACCCAGGCCGAGGATCACGGTCATGAACAGGTCGGTGTACTCGCTGATCGTGACCATCGGCTGGAACTGCTTGCCGTAGCCTAGCAGGAAGTCAAGGGCGCCGGGGTAAACGTAGTGATAGCCGAAGAATGCTCCGGCAAGAAAGAGCCCGACCGTCGCCGACATGAAAGGCAGCACGTAACGCTTCTCGTGGCGATAAAGACCCGGTGAGATGAAGAGCCAGACCTGATAGAGGATGAAGGGGGAAGCCAGAATGGCGCCGCCGATGAAAGCCAGCTTCAGAAAAAAGTTGAAGGGCTCGATTGGGTTCAGGTAGACGAGCTGCGGGTTCAGGTGATGCCGCGTGAGCGCAATGGTGATCGGCCGTTGCATGACGGCGGCGATGCCGTCGTGAAAGTAATAGGCCACGAAGAAGCCCACCACCAGGTAAATGGCAGAGTGGATCAGGCGGCGGCGGAGCTCTTCGAGATGCTCGATCAGGCTCATGCCTGGAAGCTCGGCGCGCCCGGTCACCGCGTTGCGTGCGCGCTCGACTAGATCGTCATCCATGGTGGGTGGGCACGCTATCTCCGGTCTGACTGTGGGACGGCTCGGCAGCCGCGGCCCGCATTGCGTCCTGGGCGTCCGCCTGCAACTCGTCGAGCGCCTGCGGCTCATCCAATGACTGGCCCGCGGCGGTCACCTCGGTGGCGCCTTCGGTGTTTTCGACTGCGCGATAGGGCGACCGGCTGCTAACCGGCAGACCGCTCGCTGGCGGCTGAATCGTGGGCGTCCTGGATGTGTCTGGAGTGGATGTCTCCGGAGCTGCTATTTCGGAATTTGGTGTCTTCGGAACTTCCGACCCGGCAGTTGCAGTATCGCTCCCGGCAGGCTCAGCGGCCCGCGCCTCGTCGGTAGCCGGTTCGGCACTCACTGTCTCGCCGGCCGTGATGGCAACCGGGGTCGCCGGCTGCGACGCAGCCGCCTGGGCGGAGAGTTCCTTCTGGCGCTCGGCCTGCTCAGAAGCGCGTAGCTCCTCTTCGATCTGGAATTTAAAATCGTTCGAAGCCTTGCGGAACTCGTAGAGCAACTTGCCCACCTGGCGGCTGATTTCGGGCAGTTTCTTCGGTCCGAAGACGATCAGCGCAATCACCACGATGAACAGCGTGTCGCCCACACCGAAGTTCGCCAGCCGCACGGGTGGCAGCGGAGCGTCCGCCACGTGTGCCAGAGAGAAAAGGCAGAGGCAAAAGATGGCTGACAGTGACATTCCTTTCCAAATATACCTGCCGCTGGCGTGAGCTGGCTTTTGGTTACGAAGCAGCCGCGGCAGTCGAATGGCCTTCCGCGGGGCCGCCGTTCAGGACGGAGCGCGCCAGGAGAAGAACGTCATGAAGGGTCGCAGCAGTTTCAGCAGGCGCCGTGATTCGCTGTATTACACTGGAGTAACAGAAGTGATGTCCAGCGCGTCGAATTTGCGTCGCACCTATCCGGACAGACATCTGTTGTAACGAGGTTGCAACATCCCCGCAGGCTGGGCGAAGGCATAAGCCTTCGCAGCGAGCCGGCTGCAGCCCGAGAGTGCTTTCAACATCCCCGTTCGGCGCCCATAGGCGGTCGGACTGAAGGCGGAAGACGATGGAACTGCTGGTGGAAGATACCCCTGCTACGCGTGTAGCTGATGCCCCCGTTTCCGGTGTAGAGGGCGAAGCCTGCTCGCTTGAGAACTACCTTACCCTGCCTGACCACACAATGGACGAGCGCATTGACGTCGCACGGAAACGGCTGGGCAAGACCACTGTCCTGCTTGGCCATCATTACCAGCGCGATGAGGTGATCCGATTCGCCGACCACACTGGCGACTCCTATCGGCTGTCGAAGATCGCGGCTAGCACGGATGCGCGCTACGTCGTCTTCTGCGGCGTGCACTTCATGGCTGAGAGCGCCGATGTGCTCGGCAAGGCGGGGCAGCAGGTCATCCTGCCCGACCTGAACGCAGGTTGCTCCATGGCGGACATGGCCGAGATCGGCCAGGTCGAAGATTGCTGGGAGTCGCTGGAGCGCCTGGGTCTCAGCGAAGACCGAGTCGTTCCGTTGACCTACATGAACTCCACCGCTGCCATCAAAGCCTTCTGCGGCGAGCGTGGGGGGCTGGTCTGCACCTCTTCGAACGCAGCCGCGGCCTTCGACTGGGCCTTTGCACGGCGCGAGAAGATCCTCTTCCTGCCCGACCAGCACCTGGGCCGCAACACCGCCTATGCGATGGGCATTCCGCTGAACGAAATGGTCGTCTGGGACCCCTGGCAGATCAACGGCGGTGTAGCGCCGGAGCGGCTGCGCGCGGCCAAGGTCATCCTGTGGAAGGGACACTGCTCGGTGCACCAGCGATTCCTGCCCAGCCATGTGGACGCCATGCGGGCGAAGTACCCCGATGTACAGGTCATCGTGCACCCGGAATGCCGCTGGGAGGTCTGTCAGAAAGCCGACGCTCTGGGCTCAACCGAGCGGCTGATTGAACTGGTCGAAAAAGCGCCTGAGGGCAGCACCTTCGCCGTCGGCACGGAGATCCACCTGGTGAACCGTCTCGCGAAGCAGTACGCCGCGAAGGGCAAGCACGTGATCACACTCGACGATACCGGTTGCCTGTGCACCACCATGTATCGCATCTCGCCGCAGCACCTCGCGTGGGCGCTCGAAAATCTGATCGAGGGCCGGGTGGTGAACCGCATCAAGGTCGACGAGGATGTGAAACACTGGGCCAGGGTAGCGCTGGACCGCATGCTCGAGATCGGCGTTCCCATACCCAAGGCGCGTCCGGCGGAAGCACCGGCGCCGGAGGCGGCGCAAAGGAGCGCATGAAGACCTTCACACTCGAAGAGGCGAACGCGCTGCTGCCGGTGGTGGAG
>JAUTWX010000061.1 GCA_030838385.1 Acidobacteriaceae bacterium | reverse complement strand
CCGTATTTTTACCTGCCATGAATTCCTCCCTGCGATGCTTCGAGAGACCGCAGCACTACTGTTTGACTGTGAGTTGATTGGTGACCTTATCCTGGCTACCGGCGACTTCTGCTGCCTTTGAAGCGATGGCCGACTTCTCGTCCTCGGTGTGCACCGGCCCCTTGAGAGTGACCATCCCATTCTTAGTGATGATCTTCACGTTGTGCCCGTACATAGAAAGCGACTTATCCGCGATGAGTGACTGTCGGATCTTCTTCGCCAGCATTCGATCCGAGGTGGCCTCCGATTGCTGATCGGCGGCGTGGCTATGTCCCTTGTTCTTCGCGGAATTATCCGGATTGGCAGCAGCCGGAGGGCTGGTCTGATCCTGCGCGAATGACGCTATTGGCAACAAGGTTATGCATGCGAGCCCCATGCAGCCACAGAGCGGAAACTTCAGAAAATTGCTTCGGAACGATCTCACGTTATTACCTCGTTGCGCGTGATGCTATGCGGCTAGAGTGGCCCGAAAGAGTTAGAGATGGAGGGGAAAATGCACTTCGATGCGCAATGCCTACTCGTCTTGCCTACATAGATAAGAAGCCGATTTACCAGGGTGGGTTGGCGGCAGGGAATAATACTTACTATGACTGCGACAAATTGTCATCTGTCATACAGAAATGATCCGAGCTTCCCGTGCGCTCCCAATTCGAATGCGAAGCAACCTTTCGGTGAATTACCAAACATATCCACCTACTAGGCAACCAGGGCAAGCCAACTAACTCGCTGGTGGCTATCTTCAGCGACTTCACTTAAGTCAGCATCCACACGGATGACATCCAGCAGGGGCTGCAGGCAGCCGCTGCCGTGGGTGACGATCATCTCCAGAAGATGACTCAAGGCTACGTTGCGCCGGAGAGCTTTACACATGGGACGTCTCAGCAGCGCATGGACTGGTTTGAGCGTGGGCTGCAGAGGGGCGACATGCGTGCCTGCAACACCTTCGGCAATACCAGCTCGAACTGAGTTGCTGTTGCTTTAAGCGGCGCGTAGCAGACGAGCCGGCAAGAAGATCAGCGCGGCCACCAGGTCCAGTGCGCCATGCACTGCAATGCCCACCAATCGGAACGGCAAAAGCAGCAGCCACACAATCGGATAGAGCACCAGCGCAATCAATGCGAGCGGCCAACAGAGGATAAACAGCACACACCAAAGAAGAAATTTGATCACGACGCTACTTCCTCCCTCTGAGGATACGCGGGCCATGCCGTAGAGGTTCCCGTGCCCATCGCATCCATGCGGCACCCGGATTCGCCGTTTGGCTGTCACCTCAGCTATTCTTTCCTGTTTGGCAATTCCCTCCCCTCGAAGGACAGTGATGGAATCCGCAAAGACCTATGGCAATTTGATCGGCGGCAAGTTCGTTCCCGCAAAGAGCGGCAAAACCTTTGAGAACCTGAGCCCGGCGGACACAAGCGACATCGTCGGTGTCTTCGCGTCATCGGAGGCTGCCGATGTGGACGCTGCCGTCCAGGCCGCTGCGAAGGCCTATGAGACTTGGCGGCTGTTGCCCGCACCGAAACGCGCAGAGATCCTCTACCGGACCGGCGAGCTGCTGCTGAAGCGCAAGGAAGAGTTCGCCCGCGACATGACGCGCGAGATGGGCAAGGTACTGAGCGAGACGCGCGGCGATGTGCAGGAGGCGATCGACACCGCCTACTACATGGCCGGCGAGGGCCGCCGCCTCTTCGGTCAGACCACGCCCTCCGAGTTGCAGAACAAGTTCGCCATGTCAGTGCGCATGCCGGTGGGCGTGTGCGGCATGATCGCGCCATGGAACTTTCCCATGGCCATCCCGTCGTGGAAGATCTTCCCCGCGCTGGTCTGCGGCAACACCTGCGTGATCAAGCCGGCGGAGGACACGCCGCTCTCCACCTTCCATCTAGTCGAGATGCTGATGGAAGCCGGCCTTCCCGATGGCGTGGTCAACATCGTCACCGGCTTCGGTCCCGAAGCGGGCGCGCCGCTAGTCGAGCATCCCAAGGTCCGCGCCATCTCCTTCACCGGTTCGAGCGAGGTAGGCCGCATGGTCGGCCAGAACGCCGCTGCGCGCTTCAAGCCATGCTCGCTCGAAATGGGCGGCAAGAACGCGATGATCATCCTTGATGACGCGAACCTCGATCTTGCGCTCGACGGCGCAGTGTGGGGGGCTTTCGGCACTAGCGGCCAGCGCTGCACGGCCACCAGCCGCGTGATTGTGGACAAGCGCGTCGCCGGCGAATTCACTGCGCGGATCGTCGATCGCGCGAAGAAGCTGCGCGTCGGCAATGGCCTCGAGGAGACGATCGAGATGGGGCCGCAGATCAACAAGCAGCAGATCGAGACCTCCACACGCTACGTGAAAGTCGCGCAGGACGAGGGCGCGGCACTGCTGCAAGGTGGCGCGACGCTGCGCGAAGGCGCGCACGGCAAGGGCCACTTCTTCGCACCCACGATCTTCGGCAAGGTGAAGCCCAACATGCGCATCGCGCAGGAGGAGGTCTTCGGGCCCGTGCTGAGCCTGATCGAATGCGACGGCGTCGAGGATGCGATCCGCATCGCCAATGGCATCGAGTACGGCCTGTCGACGGCGCTCTACTCACGCGATGTGAACAAGGCCTTCCGCGCCATCCGCGACCTCGAAGCCGGCATCACCTACGTGAATGCGCCCACTATCGGCGCGGAGGTGCACCTGCCCTTCGGCGGCGTCAAGCAGACCGGCAATGGCCACCGCGAGGGCGGCACCGGCGCGCTCGATTTCTACACCACATGGAAGTCCGTCTACATCGACTACTCGGACAAGCTGCAGCGCGCGCAAATCGACAACGCGGAGTGATGCGGCCAGCCGCCAGCGTAACAAAATCTCTCAGCGATTCAGGAGAACGCATGATTATCGGAGTGCCGAAGGAAATTAAGGACCATGAGACCCGCGTGGGCGTAACGCCTGCCGGCGTGAAGGCGCTGACCGAGGCCGGCCACAAGGTGCTGGTCGAGACACGCGCGGGCGAGCTCTCCGCCTTTACCGATGACGAATACCAGGCAGCTGGCGCGGAGATCGTCGGTTCGGCGCACAACGTCTGGGGCAACGCCGACATGGTGGTGAAGGTAAAGGAGCCGGTGGAGAAGGAGTACAGCTTCTTCCGCCCGGACCTGACCCTCTTCACGTATCTGCACCTGGCGCCGCTGCCCGTGCTGACGGATCATCTGCTCGAAAAGAGGGTCACGGGCATCGCCTATGAGACGATCCGCGACCGCAACAATGCGCTGCCGCTGCTCACACCCATGTCCGAGGTAGCAGGCCGCATGTCAGTACAGGTCGGCGCCACCTACCTGGAAAAAGACAAGGGTGGCCGGGGTCTGCTGCTGGGCGGCGTACCGGGCGTGACGCCGGCGAATGTCTGCATCATCGGCGGCGGCATTGTGGGCACCAATGCCGCGAAGATTGCCCTGGGCATGGGCGCGAAGGTCACGCTGATCGATCTGAATCTGAACCGGCTGCGCGAGCTCGACGACATCTTCAACGGACGCGTCTTTACCCTCGCCTCGAACTCCTACAACCTCGCGCACACCACGCGCGAGGCCGACCTGGTAATCGGCGGCGTACTGATCCCCGGCGCCGCTGCACCCAAGATCGTGACCGCTGCCATGGTCGCGAAGATGAAGAAGGGTGCAGTGATCGTCGACGTGGCCATCGACCAGGGCGGCTGCATCGAGACCGCGAAGCCGACCACGCACAGCAATCCGTCATACGAGGTCAGCGGAGTAGTGCACTACTGCGTCACAAACATGCCTGCAGCGGTGCCAAATACCTCGACACTCGCGCTCACCAATGCAACCTTCCCTTACGTGATGAAGATTGCACAGCTCGGAGCGAAGCAGGCCATCCTCTCCGACAACTGTACGGCGGAGGGCGTGAATACTTATGCCGGCACGCTGACCTACCAGGCAGTCGCGCAGTCGCAGGGCAAGCAGTACCGCCCGATCCGCGACGTGCTCGCCTGACACGTTGGAAATCATCGCAACTGACAGAAGAGGCGCGGCCCGGCCGCGCCTCTTCTATTTGCCGATGCAGGTTCAGCCTACTGAGGCACCGTAACCGTAATCGGGTTCTGGATGCTGAAGGTCAACGGCGATTCCGCGCCTACAATGATCTGCTTGTTTCCGGTCATCGCACCCGCAGCAGTACCACCGCCACCACCTATGAGTCCGCCGATGAGCGCACCCTTGCCGCCACCCGCCAGTCCACCGATGAGCGCGCCCGCCCCGGCGCCTCCACCGATGAAGCCGGCGGTGCGCTTACCCTTGCCGCTGATGGTACGGCTCCAGGTGTTCGAATCGACAGGGGTGCGCGTCCCATTGACGCGCAGGCTCTGCAGGCGCAGCGACAACGCCGCAGCGCCTTTGAACTTTCCCCGGGAGTTGGCTGCTATCACCGTCCCGCTGGCAGTGGAACCCGTCGGTACCAGCGTCTTGCCCTTTACGATGATGGGCGATGTCACAGTCGCGTCAAAGGCATCGCCCTCGTGCGCAGTATTCGAGCTGATGGTTTGCGCCAGCCGCACGGTTACGCGCGTTCCGGCGGGAATGGTATAGGTGACCGGCTCGGGCGGAGGTGCCGGCGCCGCTGGAGGATTGTTGGCAGGTGCAGCCGGGGTCGCGTTCGGCGTTCCGGGCGCGGGTGCTGTGGGGGACGCCGGCTGGCTCGCCGCTGGCTGCTCGGCATTCTGCGGTGGCTGGTTCTTGTTGCAACCGGCAACCAGGAGCAGGCCTGCCAGTGAAAAGGGGAGCGCGAGTTGTGTCAGCTTGGCATGCATCATAGCGTCCACTAGGATGCCACACCTGCGGGCGAAATGCAGCCAGCGATCGATGAATCTCGCAGCCCTGCCGGTTTCCTCGCGCGGCGATGCGCTCGTGGAAGCGCCTATAATCGCAGGGTTCGCGCACAGATCGGGCGCCTTGGGAGAGGAGTCTTGTGTTTCGCAGCCGCCGCCTAACCGTCGCCCTGCTCGCCGGATGTCTAGGCCTGGCCGCGATCCTGCTGATCGCGCTCAACGCCTTCAATCTGCATTTCCTGAATCCGCGCGACAGCAACGGTATCTTTCTCTTTACCGCGCTCTCCATCCTGGTCTTCCTGCTGCTGGTGGTGCTGCTGGTTCTGCTCTGCCGCAATGTACTGAAGCTCTATGCGGACGGCAAGAACCGGCTGCTCGGCTCGCGCATTCGGACGCGCCTGCTCTCCGGTGCGCTCATCCTGAGCTTTGCACCCACGCTGTTCATGTTCCTCTTCAGCTATCTGCTGATGAACCGCTCCATCGACCGGTGGTTCTCTCAGCCGGTTGCGCAATTGCGCGAGGACTCCACGCGTGTCGCCCTGGAGCTCTCGCAGTACGCGGCGGAGAACGCGCGCGCGGAAGCCGAATCGCTTGCCAGCTCCGTGACCCTGCAACGAAGCCTAGATCAGAAGGATATTCTTTCCGCGCTCGGAGTCGTCCGCAGCCATCGCATCACGCTCTCCGGCGGCTTCGTCATCATCTACAACGATGATGAGCCGGTCGTGGAGTATGCACTCCCGCATCACGGCGTCGCAGAGCATCCCGAGATCCGTCCGTGGATGGATGACACCGATGCCACGCGACCGCTTGCGGGAGAAACGCTGCCGGCCTTTGTGCTGGCTGCGGCGCACCGCACGGATCAGCCGATCCTGAATATGAATGGGATCGACTACATCCTGGGCGCCGCGGCCACACCTTCGTCCAGCCTGGTCGTCGTCGCGCTTCCTATGCCGGCCGGCCTGGCGCGGACCGTTGGTACGATCCGATCCGGAGCAGAGAGCTACTGGCAGCTCTTCCGCGGTCGCAATCGTATCCGTGGCACCTACTTTCTGCTCATGCTCCTGCTCACCATACTCACGCTTTTCGCGAGCAGTTGGCTGGCCCTCTATCTAGCCAAGCAGGTGACGCGTCCTGCCGAGACGCTCGCTGACGCCATGGAGCAGATCAGCGCCGGGCACTACAGCCATCGCGTCACGGTAGGCGCAACCGAGGAGCTCGGCGAAGTCATTCACTCGTTCAACGCAATGGCCTCAGACCTGGAGCAGAGCCGAGCCCTCGCCGAAAGCTCCACTGCTCAGCTCTCCGATGTGAATCGCACCCTGGCCGACCGCCGCCGCGAGCTCGAGCTTATCCTGGACACCATCCCCAGCGGTGTCGCCACGCTCGACGGCCGGTTGTCCGTAGTGCTATCGAATCGCGCCATGCTCGACCTGTTGGATCTCGAAACCGGCGTTACCGACATCGAGCATGCGCTGGCCGATCTGCCGCTCGACGTCGCTTTTCCGCCTGCGATCAGTGAAGAGGTACGGCGTCTGCTGCGGCGCAGCCAGCGGATGCGCATTGCCGGCTCGGAGATCGACTTCGCGACATCGAGCGGCTCGCGGCGGCTCTCCGTTACCCTCGCTGTGCTCGATCAACCCCAGCAGCGCGGCTACGTCTTGGTACTGGAAGACGTGACAGAGGTGCTGCGGGCCCAGCGGCAGGCCGCCTGGAAAGAGGTAGCGCAGCGTGTGGCGCACGAGATCAAGAACCCGCTGACGCCCATCTCCCTCTCGGCAGAGCGTATCCGCCGCCACATTGAAAGGCCAACGCCTGAGACCCCGACCGTCATCCGTCATTGCAGCGACGTCATCCTCAGCTCGGTCGAAACGGTGCGGACGCTGGTCGATCAGTTCGGCGCCCTGGCGCAGTTCCCGGTCTCGGCCCCGCGCCCCCTCGACGTGAACTCCATCGCCGACGCCGCTCTGCTCATCTTTGCCGGCCGCATGGATGACATCCGCGTGGAGCGACGCTACGCAGCGGATTTGCCGCTCGTGATGGCGGACAAGGACGCGCTGCGGCGCGCTCTTGCCAACCTCATCGACAACGCGGCAGAGGCGATGCAAGGCACCTTGCACCGCCAGCTAACCCTGGTCACCGGAGAAAACCCGGGGCGTAACATGGCGGAGATCATCGTGGCTGATACCGGTCCGGGCGTGACCAGCGAGATGCGCGAGCGCCTGTTTCTGCCATACTTCTCCACCAAGCAGCGCGGCACCGGTCTCGGTCTGGCCATCGCCGCGAAAATCGTGCAGGAGCACCAAGGGACCATTCGTGTGGAGGAAAACAAGCCAGCCGGCGCTCGCTTCATCATCGAATTGCCCTTCGCCGATATGGCAACGCCTGAGCATGCAACTCCGGCATCTGCGGAGCTGCCTTCGTGAGTCACGTCCTCATCGTCGACGACGAAGCCGATATACGCGACTCGCTCGGCGAAATCCTCGCTGAGGATGGCTACACCGTGACCACGTCCGCAACCGGCGTTGAGGCCATGGTGCTGCTGCGCGACGCCACCTACGACGCAGTGTTGCTGGATATCTGGCTTCCCGACCGCGATGGTATGGATGTGTTGCAAGACATCCGCCAGCTCGAAAGCGAGGTCCGGCCGGAGGTCATCATCATCTCTGGACACGGCACCATCGAAAGCGCGGTCCGGGCCACCAAACTTGGTGCGTTCGATTTCCTGGAAAAGCCGCTCTCGCTCGAGCGCACGCTCATCCTGCTGAAGAACGCTGTCGAAGCGCGCCGGCTGCGCGCGGAGAACGAAGAATGGAAGCGTCAGCTTTCGCCGCGTGCGCATATTTCCGGAGAGAGTGTGCCTATCAAGGCACTGCGCCAGCAGATCAAGCTGATGGCACCTACCAACGGGCGTGTGCTGATCTTCGGTGAGTCCGGCTCCGGTAAAGAGATCATCGCGCGCGAGATCTACGCGGAGAGCCTGCGCCGCGAAGGCGTCTTCATCGAGCTGAACTGCGCCGCCATCCCGGAAGACTCCATCGAGATACAGCTCTTCGGCTATCGCCACGGCGCTGTGCCCGGCGGTCCACCGGAGAAACGCGGCACCCTCGAACGAGCCAACAACGGCACGCTGTTTCTCGACGAAATCGGCGACATGAGCCTGAAGACGCAGGCCAAGGTATTGCGCGCTATGGACGAACAGCGCTTTACGCCGGTGGGAACGTCGCAGCCGGTGAGCGTCGATGTGCGGATTATTGCCGCGACCAACAAGAATCTGGAAGACGAAATCGCGCGCGGCAACTTCCGCGAGGACCTCTTCTACCGCCTGAACGTCATTCCCTTCTACGTGCCGCCGTTGCGCGACCGTCGCGAGGACATCCCCATCCTGGTGCGCGAGTTTCTGGGCGAGTTCGGCCGCGAGTACGGACGTCCTCGCATCGACATCAGTGAGGAAGCCCTCGGACTGCTGAAGCAGTATCACTGGCCGGGCAATGTGCGCGAGCTGCGCAATCTGGTGGAGCGTCTGGTCATCTTGAATCCGCATGTCACGCGTATCGAGCGGAAACATCTGCCCATGCTGGTGCATCGCGATCCAGGCAGACTTGCCGCGGATTTCAATTCGCTGCAGGAGGCGCGCAATGCCTACGAACGCGACTTCATCCTGAAGAAGGTGGACGAGTGCCACGGCAATATGAGCCGCGCCGCGGAGGCGCTCGGGCTCGATCGCACCCATCTCTATCGCAAGATGAAGGCGCTCGGCATCAGCGCCCGCGACTAGATGGCGCCGAGGCTTCGCGTCTGCCACGCCCTCGTTGTTGCTCTGTGCGCGACATTGCTCCCGCTGCTAACTGCATGCACGGTCTGCACCGAGCAAATCGTCGACGAAACAACCTCACCCGATCACGCGTGGACGACGCGCACCACCGTGCGGAACTGCGGTAATCTCGCGACGCCCACTACAAATGTCTACCTGCAGCGCGCGGACAGCCGCGTGCGCCTGGGCGAGATCGTCGTGCTGGTGCGCCACACACATCTGTTAAAGATCGCGTGGACCGGCCACATCCAGATCCACATCGAATGCGCCGGCTGCGGAGACGATGTGCGCATTGCACGACCCAGCGCGCATGGGATATCGATTGCCGTCAGTCGATAGAGCATTTTTCCTGAAGGTCAGAGCGGACAGCAGAAACCGATGTGGTCTTTTTGTAAAGAAGGCCACGCCGAGAAGATCTCTGTTACTTCAGAGGATCAGGAGAAATGCTCTAAGCACTACTCGTCCTGCTTGTTTGCGAGGTCCGTAAGCTGCCGGCGCCAGTCCAGCGATTCGACAAATCCCCGCGACTCGCGCCAGTTCTCTTCGACGATGACGTGGAGTTCGAGAAATACCCGGGTGCCCAGCAGCGACTCGATCTCCTTGCGCGCTGAAGCGCCGATCGCCTTCAACTTTGTGCCGCCCTTCCCGATCAGGATCGCCTTCTGGCCGGTGCGTTCGCAATAAATGGCCGCCGCGATGCTGGTGACGGGCAGCTTCCCGTCCTTGCGCGGCTTCGCATCCGGTGGCGGCTCTTCATAGCGCTCGATGACCACGGCAGCAGCGTATGGCACCTCTTCGCCGGTCTCCATCAGGATGCGCTCACGGATCAGCTCCGCTACCAAAAAGCGCTCTGGCTGATCGGTGTACTGTTTCGATGGATAGTAGCGCCGGCCCTCCGGAAGACGCTTCACCAGCTCGGTGATGAGTCTCTCTAGGCCGTCGCGTTTTCGCGCGGAGATCGGGACCACCGCGGCGAAATCATGGAGCGCACTCAGCTTCGCGATCAACGGCAGCAGTTTCTCGCGCTCGATCAGATCGATCTTGTTGATGACGAGGAAGACTGGGCAGTCCAGCTTGCGGATCAGTTCCAATGCAAACGCGTCTTCGGTCGATGAGCGGCTTCCCCTGATCTTTTCACCCGGCTCTTCCGGGAGCCGCAGCTCGCGGGTTGCATCCAGCATCAGCAGTACGATGTCGCGCTGCGCCAGCGCATCGTGTACCTCCTGCATCATGCGCCGATCTAACTGCGTGCTGGGCTTGTGCACGCCGGGCGTATCCACAAAGACGATCTGCGCCGCCGGATGCTTCCCTTTTTTCGCGGGAACCTCTACGACGCCCTGAATGCGCGTGCGTGTGGTCTGCGGCTTCGCGGTCACGATGGCGACCTTCTCGCCCGTGAGCGCATTTAGCAGCGTGCTCTTGCCTGCATTCGGCCGGCCGATGATGGAAACAAATCCCGATCGCACTGACAATATCCTCTCGCGTAAAACCTAAACTGCGCTCGATACCTACGCCGCAGGCGCTTCAACAGCGGACACGCGAAGCCGCTCGACTCGACGGTCGGTCGAGGCCAATACCTCCAGCCGCGTCTTGCCTGCCAGCACCACCTCGCCGGGCATGGGAATACGCCCCGCGACTTCGCTCACCAGTCCGGCAACCGTTGTTGCGGAGTAATGGCCATCCCTTAAATCCTCATCGCCGGTCAACGCCTCGAGTGCACCCACCTCCAGGTTTCCGGGCACGATCCAGACGCCGTCGCTCTCCTGTTTGGGCGCGTTCGCCTCACTGTCGTCTTCATGCTCATCGGTAATGGCGCCAACAATCTCTTCCAGCAGGTCCTCGATCGTCACCAGCCCGGCCACACCGCCGTACTCGTCGATCACGATGCGCATGTGCTGCTTCTCGCGCTGCATCTCGCGCAGCAGTTCGTTCACGCGCTTGGTCTCCGGCACGAAGACTGCGGGGCGCTGCAGACTGGCAACGGTGCGTGTGGGTGCATCGCTATCTGCAATCTGCAGCAGGTCATGCGAGAAAACGATGCCGGTTACGGTGTCGAGTGTGCCCTCGAAGACAGGCACGCGTGAGAAGGGCCGCGATTCCAGCATCGCGAGGAAGTCGGCCAGAGTCGTTTCGGCAGCAACGGCGAATACCGATGGCCGCGGGGTCATCACCTCACGCACGATCTTGTCGCCAAACTCGACCGCGGAGCGCACCAGGTCGCGGTCGCTTTCCTCCAGGATTCCTTCCTCTTCGCCTGCTTCAATCAACGCATCCACTGCATCGCCTTCGTCTTCCTTGGTTTCGCCTTGCGGCGTCTGCGCCAGAGAGACGATGGAGAGCAGGAACTCAAGCGTCAGCTCCGCCGGCAGCACCATGTAGAAGCAAAGGCGCAGCAGCCAGCGCCACTTCAGCACCCACGCCCCGCGCGTCCGCGTGAAGAAGGCGTAGGGCAGCATGCGGCTAAAGATGACGACAACCAGCACGATGCCAAGGGCCGCCTGCAGCACGCCCAGTAGAGTCGGCCGCCCAACCTCGCCTTCGCGGCCAAAGAGTATCGCACCGATGATAAGCACGATGGCCGAAAGCGAAAGCTGCGCCAGAACGGCCGCGCAGAGCGCAAGCCGATCGCGGGAGAAGCCGAGCGTCGGCTCAATCTGCTGCTCCCATACCTCCATGTTGTCCTCAAACTCGCGAGAGAGGAACTTGCCCAGCTCGGAATAGATGCGATCGACGTAGCAGGCCAGGGTATGGATCACCAGCAGGATGATGAAGAGCGCCACATAAAGCCACATCATGCGCGCACCACCCGCCGCCGTGACTGCTGCATCGCATGCGTTCGCTCGATCAATCCTGCTGTCAGCCCCAGCTCGCGGCGCAGCCGTCTCTCCTTGCGATGCATGGCGCCATCGTCCGTCTGGTGGTCGTAGCCAGCCAGGTGCAGCAGGCCGTGGAGAAGCAGCACCCGGATCTCCATTTCGAGCGTATGGCCGCGCTCCTCTGCCTGCCGAGACGCGGTTTCCAGCGATATCACCAGGTCACCGGCAACCCCCTCCGCGGTATCTACCGCGGGAAAGGAGAGTACATCGGTCGCTTTGTCTTTGCGGCGGTACTGCCGGCTGAGCGTCCGGATCGCCTCGTCCCCGGTAAGCAGCACGCTCACCTCGCCGGCCAGACCGGTCGCAGCGATAGCCTGGCGCAGGAAGCGTGCAAGCTCGCGGCGGCGCGGTCGCACAGCACGGGGCAGCTTCAGCTCTACAGCAGCTTCGTACATGATCATCGTTCGATCACTTCTATTTCCAGCTCACACCAGCGACAACCGAAAGTGAAAAATGGACGAGGAGGGCCGCGGCCCTCCTCGTCCCTTGCCTCGATTGTACCGGGCCTGCCCTTTACTGAGGTTTCGGCGCCGGCTTCTCCCGTTCGCCCACCGCCATCCCCAGCGGAAGCTCCGCCTGCTGTCGCCCAAAGCTGTCGTAGGCACGGATGATCCGCTGCACTAGGTGATGGCGCACCACGTCTCCGTCTTCGAAATGAACGAAGCGGATGCCGTCCACGCCCTTCAGTATTTCCATCGCTTCCAGCAGTCCGGAGCGTCGCGGATTTGGCAGATCGATCTGCGTCACATCGCCGGTAATGATTGCCTTAGCGTTGTTGCCCAGGCGCGTCAGGAACATCTTCATCTGCTCGCTGGTCGTATTCTGCGCCTCGTCCATGATGATGAAGGCGTCATTGAGCGTCCGGCCACGCATAAAGGCAAGCGGTGCCATCTCGATCACATTGCGCTCGATCATCTTGTCCACCCGCTCCTGGTCCAGCAGGTCGTAGAGCGCGTCGTAGAGCGGCCGCAGATAAGGGTCTATCTTCTCCTGCAGGGTTCCAGGGAGAAAGCCCAGCCGCTCGCCCGCCTCGACCGCCGGCCGCACCAGGATGATGCGGTTCACCCGCTTCGCCATCAGCGCGGACGCAGCCATGGCGACGGCGAGATAGGTCTTGCCGGTGCCTGCCGGCCCGATGCCGAAGACCATGTCCGTCTGCTCCATGGCCTCGACATAGCGTTTCTGGTTCACCGAGCGCGGCTGCACCATGCGCTTGATGCCGCCCGTCGTCCGCTGCCGGCCGCTGTCCACCAGCCCCTTCAGCGTCACGCTAGGATCCGCCGCAACCAGCTTCAGCATGGCGTTCAGCTCGCCATTCTGCAGCGTGACCCCGGACCGTCGCAGTTGTTCGTAATCGTTGAAGATCCCCTCCACGCGCGTCACATTCTCTTCCGATCCGGAGACATGGACGGCATCGGAACGGAGGTCGATACGCGTGTGCAGCTTGTCTTCGAGCAATCTCAGATTTTCGTCGCGGGTCCCGAACAGGGGCTCAATGTTGGGCGTGATTTCCAGCGCTTTGTTGATCAAGCGGACAGAGGACCTCCTGCGGCTCCCTGGGTCGCAATGTCCAGGAGCAGCGGCTGTAAGGTTGAATTGGGAGTGGTGGCGGCTGACCTTCGCGTCTGGACACCCGGCACAGGCAGCTTCCTGCCCGCTGCGTGCCTGCCGCGTTGGACCGTCCCTCGGATGCGCACAGACTAGCCTCTCCCTGCCGGTGCGTCAACGGCCATTTCATGAATATCCGTTACGCTTTCCTCACCTGTCATTTACGATGCGTGAACTGCACCCTGGGACTGCACTCCGGGACGCAGACGATGTGGCTGCCGGCTCAACCCAGAACTCAACCCAGAGTGGCAGTTTCCGCCAGACCCGCCGGCATTGACCCCTCGTCCGCCACACGGTAGACTTGTATTTTGCAGAGGATGCGGCGTGAGTGCCACCGTCTGCATCGCTCCACACCACCAGACATCTTTGTAAGGAAGCTCATGGCAAACCATGTTTCATCGCTGAAGCGCGCCCGTCAGACAGAGCGCAAGACCGAGGTCAACCGCTCCAACAAGAGCCGCGTGCGCGGCAGCCTGCGCGCCCTGCGCGAGGCCCTGCAGAAGGGCGACGCCAAATCCGTCACCGAGCAGTACCGCGCCACCGTCTCCGCGCTGGACAAGAGCGTGCAGAAGGGCACCCTGCACAAGAACACCGCCTCACGCTACAAGAGCCGCCTGAGCGCGCGCGTGAAAGCTGTCGCTACCAAGAAGGCGTAGCTACTTTACCCACTGGAAATACAGCAGGCCGGAGTGTTGCTTCGGCAGCTTCACTTTGCCGCCTGCTCGGTCGCCGGCGGCGCTGGCGCCGGAAGATCGTACACCTCGATCGCGCCACGATTCAGCACCGCCAGCCGATTTCCATCCGACGATAGGGCAAAGTTGCCGCCCGCACTGACAATCGGTTTCAGCAGCAAAGCGATCCGCAGGCTGCCGGTCCGGCTGTCCAGCACGCTTAATACCAGATTCTGCACCTCGTCGTCATTGATCGGATCCCGCGCCGAGACCGCATGGCTGAGCGCCAGCCAGGAGATGGCGACAGAAGCGCCATCCTGCGCCATGCGGAATGCCGGCCAGGTGAAATTGGATTGCCAGCGTCCATCCCACAGCTTCTGGCTCTTCAACGAATAGGCGGCGACAAACCGGTCATCGTGACCAGGCCGACAGCTCAGGACCAGGACACTCTGCTGATTCAGCACCTTCTCCGAGGGCTCGCAGGCGGAGTCGATCTGCGCGACGACGTCGCCACCGGTTGGTTCCGGCTTCTCGTAGGGATGGAACCGTATGTTCCAAACACCCACTTTCAATCGCTCCTGGGTGAAGAAGCCATCGATGGTAGCGGGCAGGTCTCCGGCCACATCCGCATGTGCGCTCAACATCAGCTTCGGCTGATCCAGCCGCATCATGCGTATCTGCACATCCTCGCTGGGCGGCTTGGAGCCCGACAGAGCAGCCTTCTTCGCCAGCCGCTCGTGCTCCTCAGGGGTGTGCTTCTCCAACTCGCTCTCCACCACCAGAACCTTTCCGTCGGGCGAGATCTCGACCTCCTCCAGCTCTGTTGGTGACGCGAACAGAGGCTTCAAGTGCAGTTTGCTGTCCATCTCATACAAACGAGCGCCAATACGCAGCATGACCTTGTCGTTGGCCAGCCGCCATAGATACCGTCCACGGTCATGCATCAGCCACTGGTCCTCAGCCACGACCTTGCCAGTGGGCAGTTCCAGCACATCGGCATGGATCACCTGATCCAAGCCCCCGGTGCTCTGCCCTCGGGAAAGCAGGCGCGGCTCCCGAAAGGTGAGCAGCAGATGTGTCGCATCGATAAAGTCCAGCGAACTGGAGCTATAACGGGCCAGCAGGTACAGCTTGCCCGGCGGCCGGTATCCCAGCGGCTCAACCGGAATGCGCAGCGCCGGCTGCGGACCACTCTCACGGTCGCGAGCCTGCGCAGTGCCCGTCACCAGGCACAGAAGCAGCGCGACAAGGCAACCTTGCTGCCAGCGGACTGCGAACTGCGAATGGCGTGGCACGCCACCATTTTCCTACAAAAGGCCAGACCTCGCGCAGGAATGACTTGGGCTGACTGTTACCTGCGTCAAACGCCTCTGATCATCGGTTACCATCTTCCCTGAACAACGGAGTGCCATCTCGATGCACCGTTTCCCCGCTGGACTTGCCGTCCTAGTTTGCCTTGTTACCCCGATCGCCATGCATGCCCAGACCGCCGTCAGCGAGCAGACCCGCATCCAGTTGCATGGGCTCGATCCTTCACTGCGCGACACCTCGGTTGATCCCTGTGTCGATTTCTTTCAGTACGCCTGCGGGACTTGGCTCAAGCACAATCCCATCCCGCCGGACCGCTCTGCATTCGGCATAGACGTCCAACTCATCGATAACAACAACCTTGTCCTGAAATCGATCCTCGAACACGCGAGCGATCCCCGCGTGCAGCGCGATCCGGATACGCAGAAGATCGGCGATTACTATGCCACCTGCGTGGATTTGCCGGCAATCGAGAAGGCCGGACTCGGCGAGCTTCAGCCGATACTCGACCGCATCCACACTCTCTCCAGCGCAAAGGACCTGGCACCGCTGGTCGCTGATCTGCAGCGCAACGGCGTGCAGGTGCTCTTTCGTCTGGAGAGCGAAGAAGATTACAAGGACGCGCGCCACATGATCGCCACCGCCGGCCAGCCGCGGCTTGGCCTTCCCGAAAAGGGCTACTACCTGCGCATGGACGCCAAGTCAGTCACCCTGCGCAAGCAATACGTGGATCACATCGCGCACATGCTGACGCTCGCCGGAGAGCCCGCGGACCAGGCTGCGGCCGATGCGGCTCGTGTGCTTGCGCTGGAGACGAAGCTCGCCACCGCGTCCCTCAGCCGCGAAGAGATGCGCGATCCCGCGAAGCTCTACCACCCCACCGAGCTCGTCAGCTTCCGCACCCAACTCGGCGCCTTCGATGTCGACGCCTATCTGCACACTCTCGGCACACCGGCCTTCACCTCGCTCAACGTATCGACGCCCGGCTACTTCGCCGCGTTGAACAAGATTCTGCCGCAGACCGACCTAGCATCGCTCAAGGCGCTGCTGTGCTGGAACCTGCTGCACAGCACCCCCGGCACGGCGCTACCCGCGGCGCTCGATAACGAGCAGTTCGCTTTTTACGGCAAGACGCTGCGTGGGCAGCCGGAGCAGCAGGTGCGCTGGAAGCGCTGCGTCGAAGCCGTGGACGGCGCGCTGGGCGAAGCGCTCGGCCGCGTGTACGTGGCCCAGCAGTTCAGCCCGCAGGATAAGGTCCGCACCACCGACATCATGGATGACATCGAAGCAGCGATGGGCCAGGATATCCAGCAGCTTGACTGGATGAGTGCGCCCACCAAAGCCAAGGCCGAAAACAAGCTCAAGGCGGTTACCAACAAAATTGGCTATCCCGGCCGCTGGCGCGACTACTCCAGCCTGACTATCGCGCGCGGCGATGCTGAAGGCAATGCGCGGCGCGCAGCAGCATTCGAGCACCACCGCGTCACCGCAAAGATCGGGCACCCTACCGATAAGCTGGAATGGCAGATGAGCCCGCCCACCGTCAACGCCTACTACGATCCGCAGACTAACAGCGTGAACTTTCCCGCGGGCATCCTGCAGCCGCCTTACTACGATCCGCGCATGGGCGATGCCGTGAACTATGGACAGGCTGGCGGCCTGGAAGGCCACGAACTCACGCATGGCTTTGACGATGAGGGCCGCCAGTTCAACGGCGATGGCAACTTCAGCGAATGGTGGACGCCAACGGACGAAACGAAATTCAAAGAGCGCGCCGACTGCGTGGTGAAGCAGTACGACGGCTTCGTGGCCGTGGACGATCTGCACGTGAACGGCAATCTCACCCTGGGCGAAAACATCGCGGATATCGGTGGCGTACGCATCGGCTATCTGGCCTGGCAGCATCGCCTGCAGCAGCCGGGTGCGAAGCCTGAAGCGGACCTCGATGGCATGACGCCGGCCCAGCAGTTCTTCGCTGCCTACGCGCAGAGCTGGTGTTCCAGCACACGCCCCGAGACGATGCGTCTTCGTGTCCAGACCGATCCCCACTCACCCGAGGAGTACCGCGTTAACGGCGTCGTCGAAAATATGCCTGAGTTCCAGCAGGCCTTCGGCTGCAAGGCCGGTCAACCCATGGTCAGCGCGAACCGCTGCAGCATCTGGTAATCATTTCCATTCCGGAGAGCCACTTTGATGTCATCCCTGATCTCACACACGGTTTACTGCTGGCTTGCCGGTGCGACGCTCCTCGTGTCTACCCTGGCCCTCCATGCGCAAGCGCCCGCTCCTGTCCGCACGCTCCCGGGATTCGACAAGAGCGCAATGGACACCACCGCCGATCCGTGCGTGGATTTCTATCAATACGCCTGCGGCAGTTACAGCAAGCTGCATCCGATTCCTGCGGACCTGCCCTCCTACGATCAGTTCAGCAACCTGTACGAATTCAACCTGCAGGCGCTGCATGGGATTCTCGACAAAGCCTCCACCGCGCACGCCGCGGCCAGCAGCGATGAGCAGAAGATTGGCGACTATTACGCAAGCTGCATGGATACCGCGGCCATCGACAAAGCCGGCCTCGCGCCTATCCAGCCGGAGCTCGACCGCATCGCCGCCATCCAGTCGCGAGATGCGTTGACTCCGGAGATCGCGCACCTTCAGCGCATCAACGTGGACGCCTTCTTCGGCCTGGGCGCGGACCAGGATTTCAAAAACGCCACCCGCGAGATCGCTGTCATGGACCAGGGTGGCCTCGGCCTGCCGGAGAAGGACTACTACCTGCGCTCCGGAGCCAAGGACGACGAGGTGCGCACGCAGTACGTGCAGCACATCGCAAATATGCTGAAGCTGCTTGGCGAGTCGCCCGATGCCGCAGGCAAGAACGCCGCCGCCATCATGGCCTTTGAAACGGCGCTGTCCAAGGTCTCCCTGGGTAATGTGGAGCGGCGCGATCCCGACAAGATTTACCACATGCAGCCAGTCGCGAAGTTCGCCAGCGACACACCGAACCTGCACGTTGCCGAGTTCCTGAAGGACGCAGGGACGCCACCCGTCACCGAGCTCAACGTCGCCACGCCGGAGTTCTTCACTGGCCTCAATCAGCTCATTGCGTCCACCAGTCTGGACACGCTGAAGGACTACATGCGCGTGTTCCTCGTCGACAGCGTCTCCAGCCGCCTGCCCAAGGCCTTCGACGAGGAACATTTCGATTTCTACGGCCGCAAGCTCGAAGGCATTCCGGAGCAGCAGGCGCGCTGGAAGCGCTGCGTCGACGCGACCGATTCCGCTCTCGGCGAAGTGCTCGGCAAGGTATACGTGGCGCAATACTTCGGAGGCGATAGCAAGGCCCGCACCGCGCTGGAAGTGAAGCAGATTGAAGCGGCGATGGGCCGCGACCTCGATCAATTGGATTGGATGAGCCCGGCCACGAAAGCAAGAGCGCACGAGAAACTCGCCGCCATCGTCGACAAGATTGGCTATCCCAACAAGTGGCGTGATTATTCCGCACTCAGCATCACGCCCGGCGAAGGCCTGGGAAACACTCTCCGCGCGCGTGAATTCGAAAGCGACTACCAGCTTCACAAGATCGGCCGGCCCGTCGACAAAGGCGAATGGGACATGACGCCGCCCACGGTAAATGCCGATTACCTCGCATCGATGAACACCATCAACTTTCCCGCCGGCATTCTGCAGCCCGCCTTCTATGACAGGACCGCCTCCGATGCGACCAACTACGGCCACATCGGCGCCATCGTGGGTCATGAGCTGACGCACGGCTTCGACGACGAGGGTCGCAAGTTCGACGCGCAAGGCAATCTGAAGGAGTGGTGGACTGTCGACGATGCAAAACGATTCGAGCAGCGCACCGATTGCGTGGTGAATGAATACAACGGTTTCGTAGCGGTCGATGACCTGCACGTGAACGGCAAGCTCACGCTGGGCGAGAACACCGCGGACAACGGCGGTCTGCGGCTGGCTTGGATGGCGCTGCTGGCCGATGCTGCAGGCAACCACACGCCGCTCGACGAAAAGAGAGCGAACGACTATACAGCGAAGCAGGAGCTCTTCATTGGCTGGGCCCAGAACTGGTGTTCGACCGAACGGCCAGAGATGCTGCGCATGGCAGTCCGCGTCGATCCACACTCGCCGGATCACATTCGCGCCAACGGCGTGGTCGTCAACATGCCGGAGTTCCGTCAGGCCTTTGGCTGCAAGGCAGGACAGCCAATGGCGCCGGCCAACATGTGCCGCGTATGGTGACACTCTGAGCCCCTTCATCCCGAGAAGCGCCGGTTATCCGGCATCACAATTTCTGCTTGGACTCCTGAGCGCGCGCGCCTCACACTGAGACACGTGACTCCCATCGGCGTAAAACGCCTCTTCCTGCTTTCCATCATCGTTGCGGCCGGCGGTCTCATCTCTCCCGCGGTCGCGCTCGCCGCCGGCATCGCCTTCGGACTGCTCCTGCCGCATCCGTTCGCAGCGGAGAGCCGCGATCTCTCGCGAGTATTGCTGCAAGCCTCCGTGGTCGCGCTCGGCTTCGGCATGAACCTGCATCAGGTGGTGCACGCTGGCGCTTCGGGATTCATCTACACTGCCATCAGCATCATCTCCGCCATCCTCTTGGGCAGCTTGCTGGGTCGCCTGCTCAGCGTCCAACCCAAGGCCGCATTCCTCATCACCTGTGGCACGGCAATCTGCGGCGGCAGCGCCATTGCGGCCATCGCGCCCATCACCAGGGCTGGCGATGAGGACATGGCCGTTTCGCTTGGCACCGTCTTCACACTCAATGCTGTCGCGCTGCTCGCATTTCCTGCGATCGGCTTCGCGCTGCACCTCACGCAGCCGCAGTTCGGCCTGTGGGCGGCGCTTGCCATTCACGACACCAGCTCGGTGGTCGGTGCCGCCGCGCACTATGGGCCACAGGCGCTCACCATCGGGACCACGGTCAAGCTCGCGCGCGCCTTGTGGATCGTGCCGCTCGCCCTTGTAACCGCGGCCATCGCAAAAAGCAGCACGCGCATCCAGTGGCCGTGGTTCATCCTGTACTTCTGCCTCGCGGCGGTAGCCAACACCTACGTACATGCGCTCGCGCCGGCATTCGCTGCATTCGCAAAGCTCGGCCGCAGCGGCCTCACCGTCACGCTCTTCCTCATCGGCACCGGCATCTCCAAGGACACTCTGCGCAAAGTCGGCGTGCGCCCCATGCTCCAAGGCGTCGTGTTGTGGATCATCGTCGCCACCCTCTCGCTCTGGGCCATTCGCTCCGGCCTCATCAGCATCTGACGAAAGTCTCTGCAGCGCCTTGTACCCCGGCATGCCAGCACATGCATCTTCGGCCCCTAAGGCTTAGCCGTTTAGATTAGTGCTATGCCCTCCACCCTCGAGCATCCACGCACCGCCACATATTGGCTTGGCTACGGCGGGTGCGCGCTGGCCGGTTGCTTCTGGGGAACGGGCTTTTACTTCGGAAAGATCGTGCTGGCCCACATGGGTGTGGGCCATATGGTGTTCTATCGCTTCGTCTTCGCGTGCATCGGACTGTTGCCATTCGCCCTTCGTCACCGGCCGAAGCTCAACGCCCGAGAATGGCGACTGCTCCTGATCGCGTCGTTTCTCGGAATACCGGTGCAGTACCTGGTGCAGTTCTACGGGCTCTCGCTCACTACCGTCTCGCACGCGTCGCTCATGGTTGGCAGCATGCCCGTGTTGCTGGGTGCGGCCGCCACGCTCTTCGCAGGCGAACGCCTCGACCGCATCGGCTGGGCCGCGCTGGTCAGCTCCACGGTCGGAGTTGCCCTCATCGTTCTGGGCGGCCACCACTCGTCGGAAGGCCACGGCCCATCCGGCCCATCGCTGATCGGCGATCTGCTCGTGCTGGCTGCTTTGCTGGTCTCGCTCTTCTGGATTCTGATGAACAAACGCCTCATGGAGCGCCATCCGCCCGCCGTCATCACGGTCTATGGCGTCTATTCCGGAGCCATCATGATCGCAGTCTGGGTGCTGATACAGGATGGAGCGCCACCGGTCCATGGCCTCCCGTTTTCGGTGTGGCTAGCCTCGGCGGCCAGCGGCCTCTTTTGCACCGCCGGTTCTACCCTGCTATGGAACTGGGGCATCCATCATGTGCCCGCTTCGCGCGCGGCCGTCTTTCTCAACATCGAGCCCATGCTCGGCTCGTTTCTCGGCGTCGAGCTGCTGGGCGACCGGCTCGGTCCACTGGCGTGGATCGGTGGGGTGCTTATCCTCGCAGCGGCCATCACGCTCACCACACGTCCGCATGGCGGCGATGCTTCAGAAGAATGGACCCAGGCGCCACATCCCTCTTGATTTGTGTAAGTTAGGGGGTTCCTGGGCAAATCGAAATTTACAGGCCGAGGTTACTTCCGAAACGGGAATTGCCTTGTTACTATTAGCGAACAAAAGGCGAATACGAGGTGCCCCGTGGTTTTCTCCCCTTCCCCCGCCCTTCGCAGAATCCGCCAGCTCGTGCGGCTGATTCGCAAACATCCTGACCTACCAGCAAAGACCCTGAATACCGCACGACGCCTTCCGCAGCGACCCGGCCCTGAGCTGCCGGATCCCGAACTACCCGATCCCGAGCAGTTCATGGACTCTTCGGCAGGGCGCAACGCCAGCTCAGACCGGACCGATACTGACTTACGTCAAAGGCGCGCCAGCTGTCCCGGTCGCATCGAACGATGAATACGGCTCAGTCCCCTTGCGCTGAGGTCGCCCCAAGCGGTCCGGCGCTCACCTGCTTCCTGCCTTCCACACGGCAACGATCGTCTCTTTATCGCGAATGTCTACCGAGGGATCTTTGTCGAGCACGATGAAGCTCGCTTCGTGGCCCGGCGTCAGGGTGCCGATTTCGTCTTCGCACCTGGAAGCCGGGCCCAATTTTTCCTTGCACCGTTCAAGTTCCCGCAATCTACGTCTGCCAGCGCAAGCGTTCGACGTCGGGCCGCTGCCGCAACGACTCGATCAGAGCAGGCTCTCCATGCTGTTCACGCTCCCGTGCCTGCCAGCGCAGCTCACATTCCACCGTCACACGCGCACTCTCGCGCGAAACATCCACCGACCACGCATGGACGCGCATACCGCTCTGTGCTACCAGATCGCGCAGCTCCCGCGACAACTCTTCGCCGGCGGTCACGATACAGAGGGTCCCTCGATGCTCCTGTGGCATGTGGCGCTCCACCACCTTGAGCCCCCATAGTGTGAACAACGTGAGTACCAATCCAGCGGTGCCCAGCAGGATCTTCCCGGCGCCAAAGCAAAGACCCAGCATCGTCACCATCCACAAGGTCGCCGCGGTCGTCACGCCGAGCACCATCTCACCCTTGCGCAGAATCGCGCCCGCCCCGATGAATCCCATGCCGGAGAGAATGCCCAGCGGCAGACGCATCATGTCAAGCTGCGCAAACGAGCTGCTGTTTTTCCCCGCGGTGCCCAGCATGCCGTTGGCCAGGATCATGGAGAGCGAAGCCGTCAGACACACCAGCACGTTCGTGCGTATTCCCGCGGCCTTTCCCCGTTCGCCCCGGTCGGCGCCGACCAGAATGCCCGCGACCAACGTGCAGGCCAGGCGTACGGCGATGTCGCCCCAGGTAAGTATGAATGGCATTTGGTGCGTCTCCGTCGTTCTACGGCTCAACCGCTCAACGCGGAGATGTATGGGCCGATGACTATGTTGCCTGTCGAAGCACAACCACACCGCAATGCGCGGCAGAGGCTGGGCTACAACTCCATCGCGTGCTGCGCGCTCAGCAGGCCGAGCGAGGGTCGGACAGCCTCTTCGCTGGCCAGCGCCAGCACCAGCCGCTCCAGCACCAGCCGCTTGTCCGGAGGCGAGGAGCGCAGCTCCAGATCGGCCCGCGCGATCAGGCGCAGCGCACGCGTCAGCTCGCGCCGGTTTTTGTAACGGCGCGCCTGCCGAATCAGATCTTCCGCGGCAAACGGTGGCATGCGGAAACCCTGCCACAGCGCCTGCCAGATGGCCCGCGAGTCGCGCACGTTCTTCTCCAGGACCACCAGCATCTGGCGGAAGGTGCGGGCCAGCATATAGAGATGGCCAATGGCCGACTCCTCGCCTCCATCGGAGGCATTGAGCAGCCCTTGCAGCAAGGCAAGGGCGCGAGGCCGGTCCTTCGCGGAGATCGCATCCGTCAATTCATAGAGCGAGCGCTGCTTCGCTCCGAGCACCATCGTCTCCACATCGCCCAGCGTGATGCTACGCCGGTCGGCAGTCGTGCTCCCATAAGGAGCACCCGTATACAACACGAGCTTTTCCAGCTCGCTCGCCATCAGCATCAGGTCCGCACCCAGCGCGTCGGTCAGCTCGCGCGCGGCATCCACTTCGAGCGCGCTTCCGCGCTTCTCGGCCTCGGCCACCAGCCAGCGTATTGCATCGCTCTCTTCCACGCGCACCAGCTCCACCATGCCGCACCAATCACCCAGCGTCTCGCGGATGCGCTCGTAGCGATCCTTGTCCTGCATATCCATGCGGCGCAGGTCGGAGGGAAGGTGCAGATGATCCGCGACAAAGACCAGCAACGCCTGCGGATTCGGCGAGCGCCCGTAAGCATCGAGCGCGGCAAACTCGTCCTTCTTCGCACCGCGCGTGTAGAGCGTCTTCAAGTTGCGCAGAAACAAAACCTGAAACGGCGCCATCAGCGACGGCGTCTGCGCGCGGTCGAGCGCCTCAAAGATGCTCGTCTCCGCCAGGTCGATCTCTGCCAGCGCGAAATCACGCATGGTGGGATCGATGAGCGTGTCGAGAATCGCACGCCGGCATCGCTCGTACAGATACGCCTCATCGCCGAGCAGCACGTATCCCGGCCGCAGCGCACCGCCCGTGCGCGACGCTTCCATCTCAGCGATGAAGCGGTCCGAGGATGCAAAGCTGCGCAGTCCGCTAGCCATGGACCCGATTCCGATCTTGTCGTACGGAGCTCAGAAGGACTCCAGCATATCGCTCACCAGCGACTGGGCAAAGTCTCTGGAGAGGCGCGTCATCGCAGGGGAATCTTCCTGCACAAATGTGCCCAGGTCCGAGGTCGCCTCGTACTGTTGGTGGAAGGTGTATCCATCGTGCCGGTAGAGCACGCGGCCATCGCGATCGGTCAGCGACACGCTCGCGGTCAGCGTAATCATGTAGCTCGACGACTGGCCGGTGGTGACGTTGTACGTATAGGGCACGATCGACTCGCTGAGCACTGTGCCCTTCAGCACCGCATCCGCATCTCCGGCGTCCTCGCGTGGCAGCACACGGAATTTCGTGCGCGTGTTCAGCTCATGCACCGTTGCCTCGGTCAGCGCAACCTCGGTATGTGAAAACTGTGTGCGGTTCTGGAAAAACGGCACCGCGATACTGTGCACATCCTCCGGGATATGTGCCGCGGATCCCATGGTGTGATAGCCGCAACCGCTCGCAGACAGCAACAGCAATAAGGCGGAAAGCAATCGAAGGACGCGGCGCATGGCTTGTGGCTATTCTCGCAGAGTGGCTGGCGTGCAAAAAGGAGCGGCCGCTCCCGGTGTTCTTTCTGGGGAGCGGCCGTCTTCTTTGCTTGTATGAAAAGGTGTTACGCAGGTGAGGGACTGCCCTCCGGGAAGGCCGCCGCACGCCCTGGCTCCGGCTTCAACACCTTCACCTCTGGATCGCCGCTCGCCGAGCCATTCGATGGCGGATTGAGCGGTGGAAGCTCGCGCCCTTCGATCAGCATCTTGATCTCGTTGGCATCGATGGTCTCGCGTTCCAGCAGCGCCGTCGCCAGGCGATGCATGATCGGATGGTTCTGGTCCAGGATGCTATACGCCGACTGGTACCCCGAGTCCACCAGGCTACGCACCTCGCTGTCGATCTGCCGCGCTGTTTCTTCTGAAAAATCACGGTGCTGCGCGATCTCGCGGCCTAGGAATATCTGCTCCTCCTTCTTGCCGAAGGTAAGCGGACCCAACCGGCTCATGCCGTACTCGCAAACCATCTTGCGCGCCAACTCTGACGCACGCTCGATGTCATTGCCGGCACCGGTCGTCATCTGCTTCAGGTAAATCTCTTCGGCGCAACGGCCGCCCATCAGGATGGCAAGCTGCGTCTCGAGATAATCCTTGGTCACCGTGTGCTTGTCATCTGTTGGCAACTGCATCGTCACGCCCAGCGCCATGCCGCGCGGAATAATCGTGACCTTGTGCAGCGGATCGGCGTGGGGGCGCATGGCAGCGACCAGCGCATGGCCGGCCTCGTGATAGGCAGTCACCCGCTTCTCTTCGTCCGTGAGCAGCATGGACTTGCGCTCAGCGCCCATCAGGACTTTGTCCTTCGCCAGCTCAAAGTCGTACATGTGGACGGCCTTGCGGTTGGAGCGCGCAGCCGTCAGCGCCGCCTCGTTCACCATGTTCGCCAGATCGGCGCCGGAGAAGCCCGGTGTCCCGCGGGCCAGAACGCGAAGATCGACATCGTCGGCGATCGGCACTTTCTTCGAGTGCACCCGCAGAACCTCTTCGCGGCCGCGCACATCGGGACGTCCGACCACCACGCGGCGATCGAAGCGTCCCGGCCGCAGCAGTGCCGGATCCAGCACGTCAGGTCGGTTGGTAGCGGCGACCAGAATCACGCCGTCGTTCGATTCGAAGCCGTCCATCTCGACCAGCAACTGATTCAGCGTCTGCTCGCGCTCATCGTGACCGCCGCCCAGACCGGCGCCACGATGACGACCGACCGCGTCGATCTCGTCGATGAAAATGATGCACGGTGCATTCTTCTTGCCCTGCTCGAATAGGTCGCGCACGCGGCTGGCGCCCACGCCGACGAACATCTCCACGAAGTCCGAACCCGAAATGGAGAAGAACGGCACATTGGCCTCGCCCGCGACGGCGCGCGCCAGCAGCGTCTTACCCGTGCCTGGAGGTCCAACCAGCAGGACGCCCTTCGGAATGCGACCGCCCAGCTTCTGGAATTTCTGCGCCTCGCGCAGAAATTCGATGATCTCCTTCAGTTCTTCCTTGGCCTCATCCACGCCGGCCACGTCCTTGAACGTGACCTTCTTCTGCTGCATCGAGAGCAGGCGCGCTCGGCTCTTGCCGAACGAGAGCGCCTTGTTGCCGCCGCTCTGCATCTGCCGGATCATGAAGTACCAGACCGCGCCGATGATCAGGATCGGGGAGAGCTGCAACAGGATCGGCCACCAGGCGTTGCCCTGCGTGTCCTTCACCGTGATCGAGACCTTATTGTCCTGCAGAGTCTTGAACATGTCGGGATAGTTGGCCGGGACCGTGGTGTGGAAGCCGTTGTCCTTGCTGTTGCGGAAGTGTCCGGTCACCGTGCTGTTGGTGATGGTCACGTCCTGCACCTGGCCCTGCCGAGCATCGTCCATGAACGTGGAGAAGGAGATCTCCTGGTCCTTGCCATTGCTCGTGCTCTTCTGGACGATCTGCCAGAGCAATACCAGGCAAGCCAGAATGAATACCCAGAAGAGGATCGATTTGACCGTCGAATTCACGAAAAACCCTCGTTTCTCTCACGCCCCGGAAGCAGCGCCTTAAGGGATACGTAGATGGCCGGGGAATCTGTTCCCGCAAAGCAACCTGTGACGTTTCCTTAGGATTAGACGTGCGAGGCTGACCTTCGGTGCAACTTCCGGCTTACGCCGGTTTGCGGCACGCACAAATCGATACCCAGCCGTTCACGCTCCGGTGACCGTACCCTGGATTCTACTCCGAGGCCCATCGAGATCAGCAAGAAAATGCCTCGCTGAAGAAGCCGAAATCGATTACCTAGGTGGTGTCCGGTGCACGCTCGGGTACTGGTGGCCCCTCCGATTCCCCAAATGGCTCCACCGCCACCTGTAGACCGGGCGTCCACGCCACTTCCACTCCGCTCATCCATAGGATGCCGCTTCCGATGGCGAGCACGGGACAAACTCTCCGTTCTGCCGCGGAGAGGCCGCGCCGCTCCAGCACCTCTTTCACCGTCTTCACTCCGCGGCTGTGCGCCAGCCGCACCTGGTCGCCCGGTTGTGGCGTACGCAGCACAAGCGTCGCTCCGGTGGGAGGGCTTCCCGCGGTAATCACCCGATAGCCGTACTCCACCGCTTCAAGCACACCCGGCACGGGGACCACAAGCTCCGGTAGCCGAGAAGGAGTTCGCTCGGACGACCGGGATAGCCGCAGCTCCCGCGCTGTGCGCTCGCCAGTCAGCCCCGCGCCTAACTCAACCCGGCCCCGCTTACCTGTCCCGCGCTCACCCATGTTCGTCAGCGCCCGCAAGGCTTCTGTCTGCTCGAAGTTGAGCGCGGAGCCTAGCTGCTCGGCCGCAGCGCGGAGCACACGACGCTGCAGTGCCGGATGCAGAATGCGAAGCCGCTCCAGCTCTATGGCAATGCCAGCTTCGCCGGGCCGGGTGGAATTCGCCCGGCCGCCGCCGCGCACTGGCTTTCCCGGCAACACCATTCCCGGCATCACGCGCGCCAGCTCCCGCGCCCACCATGCCTCCTCATCCCGGGCGACGGCGGCCATGCGCGACATTTGCTCGGCAATACGCGGCTGAAACTCCCGAAGCTGCGGCACCAGCGTGTGGCGCACCCGGTTGCGGGTAAACGTCAGCTCCTGATTGGTGCTGTCCTCGCGCCAGGGCTGCCCTCGGCCCTTCAGATACTCGACAATTTCCGCGCGAGTCACCTCCAGCAGCGGCCGCACGATGCGTCCACTCGCCATCGTCACCATAGGCGCTATGCCGCCCAGACCCTCGGTCCAGGCGCCACGCAGCATCTTCATCAGGACGGTCTCCGCCTGGTCGTCGAGGGTGTGGGCGGTCGCAACCGCATCCACCTCATGCGTCGCAAGCAGCTCTTGAAAGCTTCCGTAGCGCAGCGCGCGTGCGGCTTCTTCGATCCCTTGCCCACGCTCCGCGGCAAGAGCCGCGACGTCGCTATGCTTGGTGCAGAGCGGCACGTCGAGCTGCGCCGTAAGCTCTGTGACGAATTGCGCATCGCCATCCGCCTCGACACCGCGCAATCCGTGATGCACATGGATGGCGGAGAGCACGATGCCCGTCTCTGCACGCGAGTCGGCCATCGCTACCAGCAGCGCCACGGAGTCAGCGCCACCCGACACCGCCACGGCAACGCGCTGCCCGGCGCGAAAGAAGTGACGTGTCCAATTGAGCTGCGGTGTGTGTGCTGCCATGCCGGACCCAGTGTACGGGCCACCGCCACGCTGCATGACACCTGCCGGTATACTCTCAGGCATGCTCGCCACCCGCGCCGCCACTGCCGCCGACGCCACCATCATCACCCACCATCGCCGACGCATGTTCGTGGACGCGGGCAGATCCGACAATCGCGTTCTCGATGTGATGGCTGAGCATTTTCAGCCCTGGGTGACCCAGCAGTTGCAGTCCGGCAACTACATGGGCTGGCTCGCACTTGACGATGCCGGTGAGGTGATTGGCGGCAGCGGATTGATGATGCTCGACTGGCCACCGCACCCCCTCGATCCCACCTCGGAGCATCGCGGCTATCTACTGAACGTCTACGTGGAGCCCTCGCACCGCAGGAAACGCATCGCGAGCCACCTCATCGAGCTTGCGCTCGACGAGGCACGTCGCCGCCGTATCCGCGTGGTCGCGTTGCACTCCACCGACGCCGGCCGCGCACTCTATGAGAGCACCGGCTTCCGCGCCACCAACGAGATGTTCTACGTGGAGCCAGTCGAGGGCTGAATGGCTGAAGCAGGTGGCACTGAGCGGATTGGAGGTTCGCCTGCGCTTCCTGCCATCTTGGCCGCAGGACTTCTCTGCGGCGTCATGGACATCACCGCCGCCTTCCTGTTGGCCTGGATTCCCAATCGTGTCCATTCAGTGCGCCTGCTGCAAGGCATCGCGAGCGGTCTGCTCGGGCGCGCATCCTTTCAGCACGGCTGGGCAACAGGCACGCTCGGCCTGGCCTTCCATTTCCTGATTGCGTTTACGGCGGCCGCTGTCTTCTATACCGCGAGCCGGAAGCTTCCCGCATTGCTCGACCATCCTGGCTCGCGGGCATCGGCTACGCGCTGGTGGTCTACGGCTTCATGTACTGGGTCGTCATGCCGCTTTCCCGCTTGCACCGGCATCCACCCACGCTTGTCCTACAGCGTCACCGCGATCGTCACTCACATGGTGTGCGTGGGTCTCCCGATTTCGCTGGTAATCCACCGCTTCGTTCGGCGCTAAGTCATAGTGTGCGCTGCGTGATCTTCCTCGATCGCGCTGCCCAGCAGTGGCGTGACCATCGCGACAATCTCCGGCACAATATCCTCCGCCGGTCGTCGCTCGGGCGTATTCAGCCACTCTTTTACCGCGCCGTAGATCGCCCAGCTTGCCGCCGCAGACTGCATGGCGCGCCGCTCTTCCGGGACCGATGTATGTCTGGCCATTCCGTCGGCCAGGACGCGCCGGATGGCGGTTATCATCGCCGCATCTTCCAGAGCCTCCACGTTGCTGCGGCGCTCGCATCCGCCTTGGGCCGCCCGAATCGTCGCGAGGTAATCGCACGCCGCCAGGATGATGGCCGCTGCTGCCGACGGGCAGGTCCCGTCATAGCGCACCGACCGCTCGTGGAGCATCTGGTGGAAGCCGCCCGCGATCAACGCCTCAAGCAGCGCGAACTTGTCCGTGTAATGGTCGTAGAAGGTGGCGCGGTTCACCGTTGCGGCATCAGTGATGTCCTGCACGGAAATGTCGTCAAACCGCTTCAATCCAAGCAGTTGCATCAACGCCCCTTGCAAAAGCTGGCGCGTCCGGCGTATCCGTGGATCGCGTACCTCACAGTCGGAGCTCGGCATAGCTATACCTGGAAAATGTCCAAAAACTCTGAATCGTCTGAACAACGAGTGTCGTCTACTAAATACGACATCTGCTGCTTTGACTGCATATGTCGCCCAGGAGATGCAAATCTATGCCGAAACTACTCCATCTCGACGCCAGCCCGCTCGAAACTTCCATCAGCCGTGAACTCGCCCGCGAATTCGTAGCCACTTGGAAAACCGTCAATCCTGACGGGACGGTCATTTACCGCGATGTGGCCGCACTCACACCTGCTCCGATCAATCAGGCCTGGGTACACGCCGTCTTTACACCGGCAGACTCCCGCACCGCTGAGCAGAAGGCCCTTCTTGCGCCCTCCGATGAGCTGATTCAAGAGCTCGAGGCCGCCGACGAAATCGTCATCGGTGTCCCCATGCACAACTTCTCCGTGCCCGC
>JAUTWX010000043.1 GCA_030838385.1 Acidobacteriaceae bacterium | reverse complement strand
TTCTGATAGTTGAAGTTCCACGGCCGCCCATTCCAACCCTGATTGTGGAAGTGCTGCGCGCGCAGCGCCGGTGCAAGATGTTGGCTGATAAAGCGCGCTTGATCGATCGGCGTCATGAACATCGTTGGGTAGCCACTAGTCTCATAGAGCGGCTCGTTCTGCACTGCGAGGTAGTTGACGGGAATGCCATTGGCCTCGTACGCCTGCACGAATTTCACGAAGTATTTCGCGAGCGCATCGAAGTCGGCGGTGTTCAATGAGCCGCCATTGGTGGAACCGCTGCTCTTCATCCATCCCGGCGGCGACCAGGGAAGGGCAAGCACTTTGATCTGCGGATTCGCTGCCAGTGCCGCCTGCAGGACCGGGATTGATATACGCCTTGTCGTGATCGATGGAGAACTGCGTCATCTGCGGGTCGGTGTCGCCCGCGGAGAGATCGTCATAGGTGTAGTTGCTCAGTGCGAGATCGGTGGCGCCGATGGGCTGTCGCAGGAAGCTCAGATGAATGCCGTTCGCGCCAAACAGTGTCTGCATCAGGTCGCTTCGCTGCGCCGGCGTGAGCTTATTCCAGACCAGGTACGCGCCGGAGTCGGTGAAGGAGGCGCCGACTCCCTCCAGTCGCTGATAGCGGATGGTGTCGTCCACATTGATGGCGAGCTGAGTGCCGGTGCCGCGGACGAAGCTCGCCGCAGGCTGCGGACTCAGCAGCGCAGACTGATCGGGATTGGTCTGCACCACGCTCACCGTCTGCCCGCAAAGCGTCGAGGCGGAGGTGAGGGTCACAAGGGGCAAAAGAATGTGCAGGCAAAGTCTGCACAGCGGGCGGATGGTATCGGGAGAGGCGCGCATGGGGAGGGGTCCTGAGAACGGGATTTCAACGCGCCGCAGCGACCGGAGCGTTGGGCGGTAAGACAGTTACCACCCGGCCATCAGGAGTGTCAAGGACAAGCGTTTGTCCTGTGGATCATATTGAAAAATAGGTGTGCCGCAGCGGGATTGGCTCAGCGGGTGCCGGCCAGCCGCGCCACGCTAAAGAAACAGACCGCCGCGACGGCGATGAGACAGACACGCACGGTCCAGCCGAGAGCAGGACGGGCCAGGCGGCCGCTGTCTTCGATCTGAAAGCACTGGTACAGAGCAAAGATGCCGATGCCGATCGGCACCAATCGCTCCAGAAAGCTGAGTGCGGCTTCCATGCCATCTCCCATCGATTTGACTATCGATTGGATAGATGCGCGGGCTGGGAGAAGGACGCAATCGCGGCTATTCCGGGTAGTGGGTCAGATGATTTCCACAGGCTATGCAGCGCGACCAATTCCGTCGAGGATGGATGTGGATCGAAACTGACCCACTACCCTATTCCGGGGCAGCTTTCGGCGTTTCTTTCCCTGGTTTATGCTTGCCGAAATACTCTTCCTGAGACTTCAACAGCTCAGTTGCTGCCTGCCTTGTGTTGTCCACCGCGTCCAGCGCGGTCTTGCGCGCGAAGTCATAGGCGGGAGAGCCAGGCGGCTCCTGCAGCACGGATTGCCATTTAGCCGCGCGATCGAGCAGGAACTTGAGCGACTTGCGAACGTCGCCGTGCGACTCGTCGTAGGCGTCCAGATTGTCCTCGAGTTCATCAACCAGCCGCGTGAACTCCTCCATGCGGTCATGGATCGCGATACCCGGATGTTGGATGACCGGATGCAGCACCGCGTGGTGAATGGCATCGGTGCGCTCCTCGATGAACTTGATGTAGAGTTTTACGCGCTCATTCGGCTGATCCGTAACCGCGCGGATCTGCTCCTCCTGGTCCGGAGTAAGGGGATCCTTGGAGCGTTGCGCATGCGCGCTATGGGCAACGAGAAAAGACACAGCCGCAAGCAGGAGGCCGGCGCGGGAAGCTGCTCGAAGCCTGCGTGTTGAGGGAGAGACGGGCAAATGATTCAGCGACGAAACACCTGCATCATAAGCTCATTCTGTACCTGGTTTAGATTTTTCAAGGTCGATTCGAGTATCGGGCGGTCATCGAGTGCGGCCGAGTGCAACAGCTCGTTGAGACGAAACGCGGTGCGCTCCATCAGGATTTGCGCGTTCTTGAGCCGCTTGTTGTTGCTTGCCTCGCCCAGGTGAATCTTCTGCGTGTACTCGCGCACCGCGCGAAGTGTGGCCGATGGGTCCTCTCCCTGACTCAACTGATGACCGGCAAGCACAGTCATCTGGTGCACCAACTCCGCATACAGGAAGCACTGGTCCTTCGGCGAGGCGAGACTTGCCTTGGCGGCCAGCGCCGAGAGCGCAACCGGATCGATCGGCTTGTCGTCCATGCTGGAGGCGTGGCTAAGCGGAGGGAGAAGAAGCGCGATGAACAGGAGCAGACCGATTGGACGCATAGCGCACCTCGGACCTTCCGTGCGCGGTTAGTGACCGTGTCCCAAAGCCACCAGCCGGTGTTTCGCCTGCCATTCCTCGTTTGGATATTTGCCCTGGGCGGCCGCGAGGAATCTGTCGTAATACTCAGCCGCTTGTTTCATCTGGTGCAGATTATCGTACGAAGTTGCCCACAGAAACAATGTTTCTGGAGTGTCAGCAACGATTTTTTGACGAGCCGCAAGGTCCTTCAAAACCTGCTGGTCCTGGTGAAGTTGGGAATGGGCAAAGGCAAGGCCCCCCCATGCCTCTTCATTCTTTGGCTCGGCTGTTGTGGCGCGTTCCAGAACGGGAATGGCGGCAGCGAACTGCTTGGTGTAGATCAGGCTCTGGCCGTAGCCAGTGAGCAGGGCGGCATTGTTCGGGGCAGCCTGGACCGCTTCCGCGAGCAGCGGAGCGGCTTTGTCCGCCGCCCCAGTGCGCAGGTATGCGTCGGCCAGCATTCCGCTGACGGCGGTATTCGCAGGCTGAAGCTGGTGCAGCTTCTCCAGCGTGGTGATCGCCTCGGCATCATTGCCTTCCGCGGAGAGAGCCGTGGCGAGCTGGGCGGCCAATCCGGCGTCTTCTGGGTGCTTGGCGATGGCCGCGCGCAACAGCGGCTCCGCTTCCTGGGGCTTCTTTTGCTGCAACAGCACATGAGCCAGTCCGGAAGTGGCGCCGGCAGAGCCGGGATCGGCTGCCAGAGCGCGTTTATACGCGGTAAGGGCATCGTCCGGGTCATCGTTGGCCTCAGCAATCTGGCCGGTGAGTACCAGATCGGCAGGCGTGTCGCTGCCTGGGACAAGCTGCAATGCCTTGAGCAGCGACTGCTTGGCAGCGGCTGGATCGCTCGCGAGCTGGAGTTGGGCAAGGCTGCGCCACACCTGCGCTTTGGCTGCCGGATCGTGATTGGCTGGTTCGAGCTGGCTGGCGGTCTCAAGCTCCGGAAGCGCTTTGTCGGTCCGGCTAGTCTGGGCATAGAGCAGCCCCAGCGCAGCGTGCGATTCGAACTGCTTCGGATCGGCGGCGATGGCCTTGCTGTAGTCGTGTTCTGCAGCGTCCTGCCGGCCAGTAGAGTCCTCGACGAAGCCAAGGTCGAAGAGAGCGCGCGCGTCGGAGGGGTGCTGCTGCAGGTAGCCCAGCAGCCCGGGCCGGGCGGCGTCGTAATCATGGGACTCGATCTTGTCCTCCGCGGCGGCAAGGGCTGGTGCGATTCCCGCCGGCCTGGCAGATGACAGCGTCGAAGGCGGCGTGACCGGCCCATCAGGATCGTGAGTTCCGGCAGGCAGGGAGGTCTGCTGGGCGGCAGCACCGATGCAGATGGCTAAGCCACAGAAAAACAGCAACTTCATCGATGTCCTTAAACTGCTACTTCAGTGCGTTCGGAGGTGCTTTTCAGAACCCGGCCAAGCCAGTAGCCAGTGTGCGAGCCCTGGGTGGCGGCAATCTCTTCCGGTGTCCCGATCGCCACAATCGCTCCGCCGGCGTTGCCGCCCTCCGGACCCATGTCGATGACCCAGTCGGCGGATTTGATCACGTCCAGGTTGTGCTCGATGACCAACAATGAGCCGCCGCCATCGATGAGCTTGCGAAACGCGTGAAGGAGCTTGCCGACATCATCGAAGTGCAGCCCAGTGGTGGGCTCGTCGAGGATGTAGAGCGTGCGGGAGCGGCCCGTTTTTCCATTGGACGTGCGGACTGTGGCGAGGTGGGCAGCCAGCTTGACCCGCTGCGCTTCGCCGCCGGAGAGCGTAGTGGCGGACTGGCCGAGCCGGACGTAACCAAGACCCACCTCGTCGAGGACAGCGAGCTTGTCGAGGATGCGGGGATGGCCGGCGAAGAAGCGCAGCGCTTCCTTGACGGAGAGCTGCAGCACTTCGGAGATGTTCTTGCCCTTGTAACGAATTTCGAGCGTGGAGGCTTTGTAACGGGTGGCGTTGCACTCCTCGCACGGCAGCTCGACGTCGGCGAGGAACTGCATCTCGACGGTAACTGTGCCGTCACCTTCGCAGACGTCGCAGCGGCCGCCCGGGACGTTGAAGGAGAAGTGGCCCGCGCCGTAGCCGCGGCGCTCCGCCTCGGGCTGCGAGGCAAAGAGCTCGCGGATGTGGTCGAAGGCCTTGATGTAGGTGACCGGATTGGAACGCGGGGTGCGGCCGATGGGATTCTGATCGACCAGGACGATGTCGTTCAGCCGCTCGGCGCCGGTGAGCTCGCGATAGAGCCCGGTGGGATCGCCGCCCTCGGTCTGACCGAGTGCATGGGCGATGGCGCGATAGAGCACCTGGTGGATAAGTGTGGATTTGCCGGATCCGGAGACGCCGGTGACGCAGACCAGCAGGCCGAGCGGAATCTCGACATCGACGCCACGCAGATTGTGGACGCGGGCACCGCGCAGGACGAGCTTTTCCCGACCGGGCTCACGGCGGCGCGTGGGCACGGGAATGGTGAGCGCGCCGGAGAGATAGCGGCCGGTGAGCGAGTCGGGGTTGCGCTCGACCTCCTCCACGGTGCCGGCGGCCAGCAGCTTACCGCCGTATTCGCCGGCGCCGGGGCCCAGATCCATCAGGTAGTCTGCAGAGCGCAGGACGTCCGGGTCGTGCTCGACGACCAGGATGGTGTTGCCTAGATCGCGCAGGTTTTCGAGGATGCGGATGAGCTTTTCCGTATCGCGGGTGTGCAGACCGATGGAGGGCTCGTCGAGGACATAAAGCGCGCCCACAAGCTGCGAACCGAGCGACGTCGCAAGCTGGATGCGCTGCGCCTCGCCGCCAGAGAGCGTGGAGGCGAGCCGGTCAAGCGTGAGGTAGTCGAGACCAACGGCATCGAGGAAACGTAACCGTTGCTGTACTTCTTTCAGAATAGAGCCGGCGATCTCCTCCTGCTCGCGCGTGAGTGTGAGGGCAGAGAAAAACTGGTGTGCAGCCGCGATGGTGAGCGCCGCCGCCTGGCAAATGTTGCGGCCATCGAGCAGCACGGCGCGAGCCTCGGCGCGCAGCCGCTCGCCTTTGCATTCCGGACAGCGGGCGTAGCCGCGGTATTTCGATAGCATGACGCGCACGTGCAGCTTGTACTTCTTGCGCTCCATCAAGCGGAAGAAGCCGTACACACCGGGAAAGCTGCCGCTGCCTTCGAGCACAAGGCCCTGCTGTGCTGCGGTCAGATCGAACCACGGCACATTGAGAGGAATGCCTTCTTCGCGGCAGGCGCGCCGCAGCTCCGTCTGAAAGGGGCGGTACTTCGGCCGCGTCCAGGGATCGATGGCGCCGTCGTCGAGCGTCTTTCCCTTGTCCGGGATGATGAGGTCGAGATCGAAATCGATGGTGTTGCCGAAGCCTTGGCAGCGCGGGCAGGCGCCGTATGGATTGTTGAAGGAAAAGAGCCGCGGCTCAGGCTCGCGGTAGAGGCGGTGGCAGTGCTTGCATTCGTACTCGCGCGAGAAACGGAGGAGGCGCTGGCGCGGCTCCCCCTCGTCGCGCGGAACCACTTCATAGACGATCTCGCCGGATTCACGATAACCAATCTCCGCGGCATCGACGATGCGTGCGCGATTGTCTGGAGAGACAGCGATGCGGTCGACGAGGATGAAGACCGGTTGTGTGAAGTCGATCTCGAGCAGCGATTCGGGGGAGGAGAACTCGAAGATGCGGTTTTGTTGATAGAGACGGTTGAAGCCGTGGCTACGCAGGTCCGTCAGACGTTGACGGAGTGCATCCGAAATGGGCTCACGAGTCCGCTCGGAGGCGGATTTCGTCATAGCCTTCGTTTTTTTCGCAGCGCGTTTCGGCGTCGTCGGTTCATCCTTGGGGTGCTCACTTACGGCGAGGTCTTCTGAGCCGGGCGGGCGGCGCGCCTCTACCGGAAAAAGCGCATGCAGGCGCGTGCCATCCCCGAGCGCCAGGATCGCGGCAGCGATTTCGTCGACCGAGTCGCGCCGTACCAGATTGTTGCAGACGATGCAGTGCATCGTTCCACAGCGGGCGTAGAGCAGCCGCATGTAGTCGTAGATCTCGGTGGCGGTGGCGACGGTGGAGCGCGGGTTGCGCGTGGTGTTCTTCTGCTTGATGGCGATGGCCGGCGCGAGGCCGTCGATCAGGTCTACATCCGGCTTCTCGATGCGTTCCAGGAACTGCCGCGCGTAGGCGGAGAGCGATTCGACGTAGCGGCGCTGGCCTTCGGCGTAGATGGTGTCAAAGGCGAGCGATGACTTGCCCGACCCGGAGACGCCGGAAATGACCGTGAGCTTGCCGTGCGGGATCTCGCAGTCGATGCCTTTTAAGTTGTGGGTCCGCGCGCCGCGGATCACGATGGCGTCGTTCACTGGGGCTTGTCCGTAGTGACTTCCAGGGGCTGAGGATGCACTCTTCAGTATAGGGCTTGCCGCCCCGGGCGGACGCACTCGCGTGCGAGTTGTGTTGGCCGCGTGCGTTGGTCGCGACCGCTTGCGGCCGTTCTTATTGCTCGCGGGCCGCGACCAACGAATGCAGCACCAACAGGATGCCGCCGACCACGATGGCGGAGTCTGCGACGTTGAAGTCCGGCCAGTGATAGTGGACGATGTGAACCTCGAAAAAATCGATGACGGCGCCGGTGCGGATGCGATCGTAGGCGTTGCCGATGGCGCCGCCGAGGATCAGGGCGAGGCCGAAGGTGGTCGCGGTGATGCGCCGGCCCATGCGCACGAGCACGATGGCTACGATGAAGGCGGCGATGAGCGAGAAGCTGATGAGCAGCCAGCGGACACGTTCCGGAGATGCGGAATCGCCGAAGAGCGAGAAGGCCGCACCGGTATTGAGTACATGCGTGATGCGGAAGACCTTCGGGATGACGACGTGCGCGTCGCCCAGCGGGATGGCGCGTGCCACCGCGATCTTGGTGATGCGATCGAGGACGACGATGAGGATGGAGACGAGAAAGAGGATGCCGCGGCGGTCTGCCGGACGCGCCGCGGTGGTGGTTGCGTCAGCCATCAGACAGGAACCTCTTCGCTCAGAGGCGGAAAGCCGATTTCGTCGAGTGCGCCGGCGCAACGGCCACAGACGGTCGACCAGCGGGGGTCTGCGCCGATATCCGTACGGTAGTTCCAGCAGCGGATGCACTTCTCGCCGTCTGCTGCTTCGGTGATGGCGCGGATTTCTTCGCCGGATGAACCGACAAGTTTGACCTGCGAAACGTTGAGCAGTTCCTTCAGACCGCCCTCGTAACGCTGCGCGATCTTGAGAGGCTCAGCGGGAAGCTCAAGCGTTAGCTTGGCTTCGAGTGCTTTGCCGATGTGCTTTTGCTGACGCGCCTCTTCGAGCGAGCGCATCGCCGTCTCGCGGATGGTCAGCAACTGCGCCCACTCTGCGAGAAGCGCATCCTGATCGGCAGGGGAGAGCTCGTCCGCAATAGGGAAGCGTGCGATATGCACGCTCGATTCGCGCTTCGAATCAGCAGGCAGGTACTGCCATACTTCGTCGGCGAGGAAGCTGAGAATGGGTGCCACGAGTCGCGCCAGGGCCTCGGTGATCTTCCACAGGACGGTCTGGGCTGCGCGACGCGCCGGGCTGTTGGGCGCGAAGGTATAGAGGCGGTCCTTGAGGACGTCGGCGTAGAGCGAACTGAGATCGACGATCGCGAATTCATTGACCGCGTGATAGATGCGGTGGAATTCGAACTCCTCGTACCAGCGCAGGACTTTTGTGGTGAGCTCGCGGGCGCGTGCCAGCATGTACTGGTCGAGTGGTTCGAGCTTTTCCCAGGCGACCGCGTGCTGCGCCGGATCGAAGTCGTGCAGGTTGCCGAGCAGGAAGCGAAAGGTGTTGCGCAGCTTGCGATAGTTGTCCGCAGCACGCTTCATCAGGTTCTCGCTGGCGATGACGTCTTCGCGGAAGTCGACGGATGCGACCCAGAGACGCACAATCTCGCCGCCCAGCCGCTTCGCGATGTCGACAGGATCGACGCCGTTGCCGAGCGACTTGGAGAAGGCACGGCGATCTTCGTCGAGCGTCCAGCCGGAGGTGGCGACGACGCGATAGGGCGCGACGTCGCGCAGGCCCACCGAGAACAATAAGGACGAGTGGAACCAGCCACGATGCTGGTCGCCGCCCTCGGTGTAGAGGTCGCAGGGAAAGCGCAGTTCGGGCTGCGTTTCGAGCACGGCGGCCCAACTGGTGCCGGAGTCGATCCATACATCAAGGATGTCGGTCTCGCGGCGGAATTCCCTGCCGCCGCAATTCGGGGTCGCGCACTTCGCGCCCGCTGGCAGGACTTTCTCGGCGGTGCCGTCGTACCAGGCGTCGGCGCCGTGTTGCTGGAAGAGCTCGACCACGCGGGCGTATGCCTCGGGTACCTGTAGCGGCTGGTGGCATTTCTTGCACAGGAACAGCGCTATGGGCACACCCCAGATGCGCTGGCGGGAGATGCACCAGTCGGGCCGGGTGGCGATCATGTTCGAGATGCGCTCTTCGCCCCACGCCGGGTCCCACTTCACCCGCTTGATCTCTTCGAGCGCACGCTGGCGGAATGTGACAGTGCTACCGTCCGGGCGCGGGATCGGGGTCTCCATGGAGATGAACCACTGCTCGGTAGCGCGAAAGATGATCGGATTATGGCAGCGCCAGCAGTGCGGGTAGGAGTGATAGATATCGTTGCGGGCGAGCAATGCACCCCGCGCCTCGAGCACCTTGATGATCTCCGGGTTGGCCTTGAAGACGGTGAGGCCGTTGTATTCGGGCAGCCCCTCGTGGATGTGGCCCGCAGCATCAACTTTGGTGGTCTGATCCAGGCCGTAGCGCTCGCCGGTGTAGAAGTCGTCGATGCCATGCGCGGGCGCAGTGTGGACGGCGCCCGTGCCCTGGTCGGCGGTGACATAGTTGGCCAGCACGCCGAGGATGGAGCGATCGAGGAATGGATGCTGGAAGGTGGCGCGCTCGAGCTGCGTGCCGGGGAAACGCGCGATCTCCTGCGCTGATTCGAGATGGCAGGCCTGCTTGACCGCATCGGCCAATGCAGCGGCGACAAGATAGACGTTCCCGTCGGCATTTTCGAGCGCGACGTACTCAAACTCCGGCTGGAAAGCGATGGCGAGCGAGGCGGGCAGCGTCCAGGGAGTGGTGGTCCAGATGATGGCATAGACCGGCTTGCCGGCGAGCGCTGGGTCCAGCGCCTCGGCCGGACTGGTGAGCGCGTAGCGCACGTAGATGCTGGGGCTGGTGTGCATCTCGTACTCCACCTCAGCCTCGGCCAGGGCGGTTCGGTCGTGGATGCACCAGTACACGGGCTTGAGCCCGCGGTAGACGAAGCCGCGCTCGAAGAGCTCGTAGAAGGCCTTGAGGGTAGTGGCCTCGTACTGATTGGACATGGTGGTGTAAGGGGCCTGCCAGCGGCCGAGGACGCCGATGCGTTCGAACTGGGTGCGCTGCAGGTTGATGTACTTCTGCGCGTAGACGCGGCAGGCGGCGCGGACGGCGATGGGATCCATCTCCAGCTTTTTGCGGCCAAGCTGCTCATCCACCTTGATCTCGATGGGCAGGCCGTGACAGTCCCATCCTGGGACGTAGGGAGAGTCGAAGCCGGCCATGGTCTTCGACTTGATGATGAAGTCCTTCAGGCACTTATTCAGTGCGTGGCCCAGGTGGATAGGACCATTGGCGTAGGGCGGCCCGTCGTGCAGGATGTACTGCGGAGCGCCCCTGCGGGCCTCTCGGATCTGCTCGTAGAGGCCATTCTGGGTCCAGGCGGCGAGCCGTTTTGGCTCGTTTTCCGGGAGATTGGCCTTCATGGGGAAGCCGGTGCGCGGCAGCAGCAGGGTGGACTTCAGATCCGGCCTGCTTTTGGGGTCTGGATTGGGGTTTTGGTCACGCAAAGTCATGATCTGGAATGCTCTATTGTAGACCGGCTATCTCCCTTCATTTTTGTGTGTGACCAATCCGGCCGGCCGGTCGTCTCAGTAAGTATCGTGTCAAGTATCGCGTCGGGCAGGGCCCTTCACGTGACTGTGGTTACTCATCGGTTGCCATTTGGTGTGGGTGATCCCGCAGAACCGGAGACATAGCGAAGCGCGTTCATAGATAATCAACACATCACAGACGGTGCGCCGCAGGCTACCGTCTGGCTCAGATCAAGAAGTAGCCTATGACAAATCAGGTCCTGCCCCCGCCCGAAATGGAAGATCAAGAGACACGCATAGCTCCGCTTGAGCCGCATTTATTGAATCCGGTGGTGGATGAGCCGGTGTGGCAGACGATGTGGGGGAACGTGCGCGGATTGTTCCAGCGGGAGCATCTGCCGCCGCTGGTGCTGACCTCGCAGCCGATAGCGGTGCCGGATCCGTTCCGGATGAAGCGCAGTCCGCTGTCGTCGGCCTTGTCGGTCGGCGCGCACGTGGCGATCATCGGGCTGATTATCTTCCTCATCATCGAGGCCCGGATGCATCCCAAGCCGGTGCCGAAGGTGCAGATGGTGCAGATGGACATCACGCCCTTCCGGCCGATTGCGCCCAAGGGTGCGGCGATGGGTGGCGGCGGCGGCGGTGGTGCGCGCGAGCTGGTGCCGGCACCCAAGGGCCGGCTGCCCAAGTTTTCCGAGACGCCGATTACGCCGCCCATGCTGGCGGTAAACGAGCATCCCAAGCTGGCGGTAGAGCCAACGATCAAGATGCCGCCCAACGTGGTGCTGCCGAATAACAATCTGCCCAACCTGGGCGATCCGCGGACGAATATTGTGGGGCCGGCGTCGAATGGGTCGGGCTCGGGTGCGGGCTTAGGCTCGGGCGATGGCGGCGGGATCGGGTCGGGCTCAGGCGCAGGCTATGGGCCGGGTGAGGGTGGCGGCTACGGCGGCGGGCTGTATCACGTGGGTGGCGGAGTATCGCCGCCGGTGCTGATCTATTCCGTCGATGCGGAATTCTCCGACGAAGCGCGGCGGGCGAAGTATCAGGGTGTGTCGGTGGTGTCGCTGATCGTGGACGCGCACGGGCTGCCGCAGCGCATCCGGGTGGTACGCAAGCTGGGTATGGGGCTGGACGAGAAGGCGGTCGAAGCGGTGCGCCAGTACAAGTTCAGGCCTTCGACCTATCAGGGCAAACCGGTCCCGGTGGAGATCACCATCGAAGTCAATTTCCATATCTACTGAGCGGGGCGGGGCTGCGGACGAGACGTGCAGCCCACTCGTTTGATTTCACCCATCCCTCTTGCTATTCTCAGTGAGTCCCTCCTAGTGCGCCCATAGCTCAGCTGGATAGAGCGATTGACTACGAATCAATAGGCCGGGAGTTCGAATCTCTCTGGGCGCACCATCCACAAAATAAGTGACTTGCATCTGGACCGTTCGGCGTCCGAGTACGAGTCTTGCCTCGGAATTCCGTAGTCCCGGTCTGAATCGTCTGCACGCTTTACTATCAGACCAATGCCGCCACGGCCTCTCTCTCGCCCACTCTTCCTGCTCCTGTTGGTCACCGGGCTCTTCACTTTCCTGATCCAGTCCGGCGAACTGGGTACGTCTGACACCACCCACCGATTGCAGGTCACACATTCTCTCTGGACCGGCCAGCCTCAGGTCTCTCCCAACGAGTATCCGGAATTTGGGCTTCACGGGCGTGGTGGCCGCCTGTACGCCTGGTATGGGATCGGTCAGTCATTGCTCATGTTGCCTGCCGACCTCCTCGGCTCCGCGGCAGCACATCTGCCGATCTGGCGGGTCTACGTCAGCAGCGGAGAAGACCCCGCCATCCGCAGCATCCTGGTCAGCATCAGCACCAACATTTTCGTCAACATTCTGACCGCACTTGTCGCATTCCGTCTCCTGGGTCTTCTCGGCTTTTCGGAGGGTGAGTCGGTTGCCGGGGTCCTGAGCCTCCTCTGTGCCACGACGCACCTGCACTATGCGCAGAACATGACGGAGAACAACTACATCCTGCTGTTGACCATCACCGGCTTCGTCTTGCAATACCGGTGGCTCACAACCGGCAACGGGCGTGCGCTGTTCTGGGGATCGGCCGCGCTCGGACTCAATCTGCTCACGCGTCTTACTACGATTCTGGATATTCTCGGGGCCGGCTGCTTCATTCTGCTCGCGGCGCTGTTCTCGCGGTACGACACGCAGCGCGCCAACGATCAGCCAGGTACGGCGCCTGACGCCACGAGGAAAGTGCCTGCTCTGTCCACCCTGGGCACATATTTGCGCGGTGCTCTTCCGGTCTACGCGGTCCTTCTGGTGATCGACCGGATATATCAGTACATCCGATTCGGTTCCTGGACCAACACCTACGTTGCCTATTTTGCGCGCGAGCAGCGAATGGCGGACCCGACGCTGCCTGCCAATTTCCCATTCAATCGCGGGTTGTTCGAGGGCGGGCTCAACTCCGGCGTCCTCGGCCCGTTCTTCATGCCGGAGAAATCGGTGTTCCTATTCGACCCAATATTCCCGCTCGCGCTTCTGCTCACGGTGCTCCTGTGGAAGCGGCAGTCGCCTGCGATGCGCGCCTTTGCCGTCGCGACGCTCGGGATGCTGGCCGCCTATGTCCTCTTCTACGCACGCTACAACTGGTGGGCTGGCGACTTTGCCTGGGGCGACCGGTATATCTCCAGCGCGGTGGAACTCACGACACTGCTTGCGATTCCGCTGCTGCTGCGATACCGGCGGATTCTCGGACCAGCCGTCTGGTACCTCGGGCTCACGATCACAGGAATCAGCGTGGTCATCCAGTGCACGTCCCTCGCCTTCTGGGTTCCACTGGAAATTTACCAGATGGAGACCTTCGGCCATCCCACCTGGGTCGTGTTCCTGCGCTTCAAGAACATCGCCGCCTTCGCATTGCACAAGCGCGCGGCTTGGGGATTGGACACGTTCGCGATGTTTCAGGACTCCTGGGATGCAGCTCACATCACCACCTGGAACTTCCTGCCATCGCTGCTGCGCCACATCGGCGCGGCGCCGCTCTGGGCAGTCCACGTCCTGTATGGCGTGTGGGCCGCCGCAACGTTGGTGCTTCTCCTCGTCTCAGCCAGACTGATCCGCGTCCTCAAGCATCCGGCGCCGAAAGGCCGCGCTGCTGATCTGGCGCAACCTATTCCCGGTTAACTGCGCGGGTCGAGGCTGCATCCGTATTTTTTGTGACACGGTGTCGAGACCACCGCCGGCCGGTGCCAACACCGGTGATTCTCGGGGCGCCTATAGGATTTTCTATGCAAAGGCTGTGGCGGGGCTGTAACCTCCCCCCACCCGGTGACTCTAACCGAGTGCTGAGTGCTGTTGATCCTCCCGAAGAGGCGGCGGCACTGGCGGGTCGCTTCGACTCATTTGTGTAAGAGTTGCAATCCGCAAACGCGGTACACAACGTAATCCGGATGGTCTCACCCTCAGGTTGGAACAATCTGAGGAATTCAATAAGGAAGGTTCTTTGCGATGAACAATAGCGTTAAGACTCTCATTCTGACTGCGGCTGTAACCGGCTTGTTCGGTGGCACCTCCGCCCGCCTCAATGCTCAGCCAGTTGCCCAGCCGAACGGACAGCCCAGCGTGAGCGCAAGCTCGAACGTGGGCACCGCGGTGCACCTGAAGAGCAACTTCCAGGACACCGGCAAGCACTCCTGTAAAGGCAAAAACGACTGTAAGGGCCAGGGCGGATGCAAGTCGAGCGACAACGGCTGCAAAGGCAAGAACAGCTGCAAGGGCAAGGGCGGCTGCGCAACCGACGGCTCCAAGATGCCTCAGGCATAACTACCATCATCGCGAGGGCCGCTGGATGGAAGCGTTGCCCTCGCGATGAGTTTCCCCCATTCAACCGTCACTGCACGGCATATTGCTTGAGCCGCGCGCCTTTGACTGGAACCGACAGATGCCTGCCAATCGTTTCAATGGATTTACGGATTATCGGGTCGGGATTGGCCTGAGGATTCCGCACTACCAGCACATCTTCGAAAAGAAGCCGATCGTCGACTGGTTCGAGATCATCTCCGAGAACTACATGGTAGATGGCGGACGACCGCTCCAGGTGCTGGACCAGATCCTGGATCAATATCGCGTCGTGCAGCACGGAGTCTCCATGTACTTCGGCTCGGCGCAGCCGCTGAGCCGCGAGCACCTGAAGCGGCTGAAGATGCTGGTTCGACGCACCAAAACGCCGTGGCTCTCCGACCATCTCTGCTGGGGCAGTGTCGATGGACGCTATACGCATGATCTGCTGCCGATCCCGTATACATGGGAGGCGGTGAAGGTGACGGCGAAGCGCATCCGCCAGGTGCAGGACTATCTTGAAATTCCCGTGGTGGTCGAGAACGTGAGCAGCTATGCCGAATACCACGAGAGCGAGATGACGGAGTGGGAGTTTCTAAACGAGGTGGTCGAGACGGCCGACTGCGGCATTCTGCTCGATGTGAATAACATTTACGTATCGTCAGAGAACCACGACTTCGACCCGCTGAGATACGTAGACAGCGTTCCGAACTGGCGTGTGGCGCAGATCCACATTGCGGGGCATTCGAAATATCGCAAATACATTCTGGACACGCACGACCATCCGGTGATCGATCCGGTGTGGGCGCTCTACGCACGCGCCATCGAGCGCTGCGGCCCGACGGCGACCCTGCTGGAGTGGGACGATAACATTCCGTCTTTCGACGAGGTGCACGCGGAGGCGCTGAAGGCGAACCGCTATCTGAAGTGTGCTTCGCTGCCTGCCGTTCTCCCGGTGGCGATGGATGCGGAACCACAATCGCTGGAGACGCGATGACGCTGCTCGAGATACAACGCCGGATGGCCGAGGCGGTCATGCTCCCACTGACCGGCATGGACACCATGCAGCACAAGACGCGGGATGGCCGGTCGATGAAAGCCGAGGCGGCTGCGTTCATCAAGCCGAATGACCGGCTCACCTCGTTCGAGCGGCTGGAGATATACAACCGGCAGTACTGGTTTCGCATTCTCTCCGCGTTTGCAGAGGACTTTCCGGGACTCGCCGCTGTGGTGGGGCCGGAGGCTTTTGACAAGCTGACGCGCGCCTATCTGGAGGACCACCCATCGAAGTCGTTCACGCTGCGCAATCTCGGCTCCGCGCTGGAGACGTGGCTGGGCGAGCATGCAGAGCATGCAGGCAAGCGGCCCGAGCTTGCGCTGGATGTCGTCCGCCTGGAGTGGGCCTATATCGAGGCCTTCGACAATGCGGCGGAGCGCGCCCTAACCCTCGCAGACCTGAGCCAGCTCGACGGCGAATCACGACTTTCATTGCAGCCGCATCTGCGACTGCTGCATCTGCTGCATTCGGTCGATGACTTCGTGATCGACGTGCATCGCCGGCAGGCATCGCAGAGCGTGGCCAGCAATGCGGTCACCGGTGCGAAGCGATCGCGCAGCCGCCGAGTGCCGGCCTCGGTGAAACGGGAAGACATTTTTCTGGGCGTGCACCGTTACGAGAACGCCGTCTACTACAAGCGTCTCGATCGCGAGGAATATCTGCTTCTGCGGGCGCTCGACGCTGGGCATATGCTGGGCGATGCTCTGGACCAGGCCTTCGCATCGTCGCCGCTGGAGGAAGACGAGCGGCCTGGACGCGTGCAGGCATGGTTTGCGAACTGGGCGGAGCTGGGGTGGTTCTGCCGGCACATATCCGCAGCGGCCCGACGCGGCGCCGGAAAGCGACTCAACTGAGATGCGAGAGCGTCTTCTTGGCGCCTACGCGCAGTTTCGTCGCGCTGCATCGTCGCTTCAATCGCCGTTTCTGTTGCTGGTGCGGCTTTATTGGGGGTGGCAGTTCGCACAATCCGGCTGGGGCAGGCTACATCATCTCCCACAGGCGACGCAGTTCTTTGCCAGCCTCCATATTCCGTTTCCCGGCGCGAACGTGGTGTTCATTTCCTCACTGGAGTTCGTAGGCGGCATACTGCTCATCCTCGGTCTCGGGTCTCGCCTAATCAGTCTGCTGCTGGCGTGCGACATGATCGTTGCCTACCTTACCGCGGACCCGGAAGCGCTGCATTCGATCTTCTCCGATCCGGGCAAGTTCTATAACGCGGATCCCTACACCTTCCTCTTCGCGTCGTTGCTCATTCTGATCTTCGGTCCCGGACGGTTTGCGCTGGACTGGCTGCTGCGGCGAAAACAGGAAGGTACTGCGCCAGCCTTACCTGTCGCGGTTTAACGCGGCGGTTTTCACGCGGAGTGAGGAACGAAGCGCAGCGACGCGGAGTTCATGCAGTAGCGAAGCCCGGTCGGATGCGGGCCGTCATTGAAGAGATGACCGAGATGCGCGTCGCAGAGTTTGCAGCTTACGGCGGTGCGCACCATGCCAAGGCTGGTGTCGCGCTGCTCGACGACGTTTTCCCTGGCGATGGGAGCCCAGAAGCTGGGCCAGCCGGTGCCGGACTCGAACTTTGTATCTGAGCTGAACAGCGCCGTGTCGCAGCAGATGCAGCGATAGAGGCCGCGCTTGTGCTGGTTCCACAGGCTGCCCGAATAGGCTACTTCCGTGTCGGCGAGACGGGCGATGTTGTAGGCGCTCGGCGAGAGCTGTTTCTGCCATTCATCGGCGCTTCTGGCTAGCTTGGGCATCGTGATCTTGCGGAGGCGTTTGCCATCATCGGAAAAGAGAACAATGACGACCGGCTCGCCGGGATGGGACGTCGCATCCTCTGCAAATGCCCGGTGGGGGCGCCGGATGGTGAGCAGCCCCACTCCGGCGGCCGCAGCGATCGAGGTGAAGAGAAAGGCGCGGCGTGTCAGGCGCCGTGAGACGGGATCGTTCCCTGGCTGTGACTCGAACATCGAGGCCGCTCCTTTGCGCCGCGCGTGTGGGACGCAGAACGCTCGCAAGGGTTACGCGACACTGAGCACCATGGATGCTGAGGGAATCCTCTGACTACTTGACGGCGGCCGGTGGTTGGGATGCATCCGGGTGTTCGACCGGGTTCTGCGGCGCTATAAGGGCGACCTCTTCGAGGATGCTGATACCGCCGCGGCGCAGCAGATTCGCCACAACTGCCCCAGTCAGACGGGTGGCGTCATACTCCACGCGAATGGTCTTTCCCGGCTGGTTGATCTCAATGCGGCGGATACCGTAGACCTCCTTGAGATTTCCCAGCGCAAACATCGCTGCCTCAGAGGGTTGCTGTTCATAGCGGAACAAAACATCGACATTTGTCATCGAGCGTTCCCCCTAGTGCTGAGTCAAATACAAGGTGAGGTGGCTGCGTTGATGGAAGTCCGCGTAAGCGTCTATCTTCGGAACGACCGGCGCGTAAACCCTAGCGGCATCATAGATCATTTTCTGGACGCTGGTTGTACGAACCACAACGGTCCCAGAAACCTATAAGCGGCGGAGGTATTCCAGAACTTCAGGACTGGTCCAGTCCTGGGCCCCGATGAACTTGCGGCGGATGATTCCGTGTTGGTCGATGACATAGGTCTCCGGCCAGCGGTCGGTGCCGTAGAGGTCAGCAGAGCGGTGCGCCGGATCGTTGATGGTGAGAAGGCTGATTTTGTGCTGGACCAGGTAATCCCGGTAGGCTGGCTGGTCTACATCCACGCTGACGGCAATGACCTGGACCTGAGGCAATTGCTGCTGCATGGCGGTGAGCGAGGGGAGTTCCGCAATGCAAGGGAGGCACCAGGTAGCCCAGAAATTGAGCACGACCACCTTGCCCTGGTAATCGGCCAGATGGACGCTGCGGTTCCCGTCCGCTACTGTGAAGTCCGGGGCTCTCCGGCCTGTTTGCCGGGGGTGACTTCCGCGGTCGCAGCCCGTGGCAAGGAGCAGCAGGGCGGCCAGAATGAAACAGGTGCGCTTCACTGAGCCATCATAACCGTGAAGGCGGGACGGTGAAGCCGGGCTGAGGATGCGAATGCAGATGTCAGGGAGCGGCTGTCGGACGACAGAGCATGAAGCCAATCTGCCGCGGGGGACATCCATATACTCCAGATACAACGGAAATCATGATCCTATTGACACGAAAGGCGGAGTTCTCCGCCGCCCACTATTACTGGAATGAGGCCTGGAGCGAGGCGGAGAACCAGCGCGTCTTCGGTAAGTGTGCCAATCGCCACGGCCACGGCCACAACTACACCCTGGAGGTGACGGTGGCGGGCGAGGTGAACCCGCAGACCGGCTTCGTGGTCGACCTGAAGCGGCTTAAGGACGTGATGCACAGCGAGGTGGTGGACGTGTACGACCATCGCCATCTGAACCTGGAGATACCGGAGTTTCGGCATCGCGTGCCGACGGTTGAGAACATTGCGGTGAGCGCGTGGGAGCGGCTGGAGGGCAAGATTCCCGGTGCGAGGCTCGAGCGGGTGCGCGTCTATGAGACGCCGGATCTTTATGCTGACTGTTTTGGTGTGGAGGCCTCGCGATGAACGTGACCTTTACGCGCCGCTATCACTTCAGTGCTTCGCACCGGCTGGATTGCGAGGCACTGAGTCCGCAGGAGAACCGCGATGTCTACGGAAAGTGCAACAACCCTCATGGACACGGGCATAACTATCGGGTCGAAGTTACGGTCCGGGGCTCGATCGATCCTGCGACCGGCATGGTGATGAACATGACCGATCTTGATGCTCTGGTGGGCGGATCGGTGGTCGAGCGGTTTCATCTGGCCAACCTGAATGCCGATCCGCTCTTCCAGCAGGAAGTGCCGACGACGGAGAACCTGTGCCGGGCCATTCATCGTTTACTGGCCGACAGGTTACCCCAGGGCAAGCTTCGCCGGATTCGGATCGAGGAGACGGAGAACAACTTCTTTGAGTATGCAGGGGAGGCGGCGCGTGGCTAAGAGCAGACGTGTGGAAGCACACGCGGGAGCGACGATCCAACCGATTCACAATGTTTCGGTGAACCGGATGGAAACCAACAATGGTGCGGCTGCCAAGGGGATGGAACAGTACACCACCCAGCAGCTTTACGGAGAGCTGCTGGCGCGCTTCGACGAGGATCCGACGCGCGATGGACTGCTGAGGACGCCGGAGCGAGTGGAGAAGGCGATGACGTTTTTGACGCAGGGATATCACCAGGACCCACAGGAGATTCTGCGGACCGCCCTCTTTGACGTGGATTATGACGAGATGGTGATGGTGAAGGACATCGAGATGTACTCGCTGTGCGAGCACCACCTGCTGCCGTTCTTTGGCAAAGTGCATATTGCCTATATCCCCAAGGGCAAAGTTATTGGACTGAGCAAGCTGCCGCGGTTGGTAGATGTGTTTGCGCGGCGGCTGCAGGTGCAGGAGCGCATGACGCGGGAGATTGCGAACGCACTGCAGGAGGCAATCGCGCCGCAGGGCGTTGGGGTGGTCTGCGAGGCACGGCACCTGTGCATGATGATGCGCGGCGTGGAGAAGCAGAACTCGTCGACCGTGACCTCGGCGATGTCGGGTGTTTTTCTCGAAGACAAGACGCGCGCGGAATTTCTCTCGTTAGTGCGCGACCACGGACGCAACGCCTTCTAGAAGCCGACCGTTATAGTGGGGGAGTGAACGGCCTGCTGATCCTCGACAAGCCGGTGGGGATGACGTCGCACGATGTGGTGGCGCGGACACGCCGCATCGTGAACGAGCGCTCGATTGGACATCTGGGCACGCTCGATCCGATGGCGACTGGTGTGCTGCCGCTGCTGCTGGGCCGCTATACGCGGCTGGCGCAGTTTTTCGGCCGCATGGACAAGGCATACACAGGCGCGATCCGCCTTGGTCAGGCGACAACTACCTACGACGCAGAGGGCGAGCCGGTTGGTCCACATGTGCCCGTGTCTCTCGACGCGGAGGAGTTGAGGTCACACGCAAAGCACTTCAATGGCGAACTGCTGCAGACTCCGCCTGCATACAGCGCGAAGAAGGTCGGCGGGCTGGCCGCGTATTCACTGGCACGCGCCGGTCAAACAGTGGAGCTTGCGCCAGTGCGCATCGTTGTCCACGACTTTACGATCACCTCTGTTGACGGCGATACGGCTGAGTTTCGCGCTACTGTTTCCGCCGGCGGATATATTCGCTCCCTGGCGCACGATCTGGGCCAACGGCTGGGCTGCGGCGCACATCTCGCATCGCTGCGACGTGTTGCGGCGGGGCCGTTCTGCGTGGACACGGCGCTGTCGCTGGAGGAGCTGGCCACTTTGGTGCAATCAGGCGAGCTCGAGCGGCATCTGCCGCACCCGCGGACGTTACTGCCGGAACTCCCTGCGACAACAGCGGATGCCCACACCGCTGGTCGCATGCGAAACGGCGCGATGTGCAATCTCGCGGACTTTTCCACTGCTCCGCACGTCAAGGTATTCGCGAGCCGCCACGAGCTCATCGGCATTGCCCAGCGTGTCGCCGGCACGTTGTTTCAGCCGACTGTGGTCATAGGCTGAGGTCTACTCTTTATGCAGCAGGGGAATGAGCAGCGGCAGCAGGTTGCGGGCGACCTGTCGATTGCCCTGAGCGGTGGCGTGAATGCCGTCGGCCTGCATACTGCCTGCAGTGCCATAGACGTCCTGAAGCAAAAAGGGGAGCAGGGGCACGTGATATTGCTTCGCCAGCGATCCGTAGATTTCGTTGAACTGGCGGATGTAGTCCGCGCCGTAGTTCGGCGGCAGGGTGATGCCGCCGAGCACGATCTTCGTTCCCGCGTGCTGCAAGGTGGAGACCATCTGATCGAGGTTTTTGCGCGTGCTGTCGATGGGCAGACCGCGAAGACCATCGTTGCCGCCGAAGGCAACGATGACGAGGGCCGGCTTCAGGGCGAGCACATCGTCCAGCCGGTCCAGACCGTCTTTCGTGGTGTTGCCGCTGATGCCTGCGTTCACCACGCGGTAGTGAAAGCCCTTGGCGTTGAGATCCTGCTCGAGAAAATCGGGATAACTGTTGCCGGCATCTGTGCCGTAGCCTGCAGTCAGGCTGTCGCCGAAGGCAACGATCACCGGGCGATCGTCACGGGCTGGAGCCGGCGACCGAGCAGGCGCCGTTGGCGCAGCCTCAGGCGCCGGAGCCGGCTTTCCATGGCAGCCGGCGATGCCGATGACAAGCACAGCGGCCGGCCACAGCCGCAGACGGGAACCGCGAGGGTGCATCACACGTTCAATCTAGCAGCAGATGGCAATCTAGCAGCAGACCGCCGGCAGGACGAAGGCGCGCGGCGCAAAGGGGCAGCATGATCGAAGTGCGGGGCTTGAAAAAGTCGATTCATAACGGCACAAACATGGTAGAGATTCTGCGCGGCATCGATCTGACGATTCCCCAAGGGCAGTTCGCCGCAATCATGGGCCCCTCGGGCAGCGGCAAGAGCACGCTGCTGGGCCTGCTGGCAGGGCTGGATGCGCCCACTGAGGGTGAAGTGATCCTGGATGGAACGTCCATCTCGCGCCTGAACGAGGATGAGCTGGCGGAGATCCGTGGAAAAAAGCTCGGATTTGTCTTCCAGTCGTACCAGCTCATCCCCATGCTCACTGCGCTCGAAAATGTGCTGCTGCCGTTTGAGCTGAATGGGTCTTTCAGCAATTTGGGAAATGGGCGCGCGCGGGCAACGGAGCTGCTGGAGAGTGTGGGACTGGCAGATCGTCTGCATCATTATCCAGTGCAGCTTTCCGGCGGAGAGCAGCAGCGCGTGGCACTGGCCCGCGCCTTCATGCTGGAGCCGCCGATTGTGCTGGCGGATGAGCCCACCGGCAATCTTGACTCGCACAACGGTGAGCACGTGCTGGACCTGCTGCTGCGCCGCCATCGCGAGAGCCGCACGACGCTGGTGATGGTGACACACGATCCGCTGATTTCTGAGCGCGCGGAGCGGCGCATTATGCTGCGGGATGGCATGGTCATTGAGGACACGCTGACAACCGAGCCAGTGGCAGCAGCGGAGGCTCATCTGTGAATGGCGCGGGGAAGGGTGTCAGGCGTACTCTCAGTTGGAATGCCGCTTTGCGCATCGCATGGCGCGAGTTCCAGGCTGCTCCGGCGAAGTTTCTATTTGTCATCGTGTCGGTGGCAATTGGAGTTGCTGCGCTAACGGGCGTTCGCGGCTTCACCGAATCGTTTCAGAAAACGCTGACCGGCCAAGCGCGCACCATCATGGCGGCGGATGTCTCCGCGCGCATGTTCCGCCAGCCGTCCGCCAAAGAGACGGCGGGCTTGAATGCGCTGCACGGGGTGGAGCGCACGCAGGTGACAGAGATGGTGTCGATGGCTTCCACGCCGTCGGATCCGATCCCCCTGCTGGTATCGCTGAAGGCGGTCGACCCATCGCAGTATCCCTTCTATGGCGCATACCGGCTGCGGCCCGCGGGCACGCTCCGCCAGGAACTGACTCCGCAGACGGTGCTGGTGGGCGAAGACCTGCTGATTCGGCTGCATGCGCAGATTGGCGACTCACTGAAGGTTGGCAACAGCGCGTTTCGCATCGCTGGTGTTGTGGAACGCGAGCCCGACCGGATGAACTCCAGCATGGGGATTGGGCCGCGCGTGCTCATTACGCGGCAGGGGCTGGAAGCGACCGGGCTACTGCAGCCGGGCAGCCGCGCTGGAGAGCGGTTCTTGATGCGCCTCGATCCGGCGAACACGGATGTGAAAGGACTCCACGCGCAGGTGGAAAAGGTCCTTCCGGAGGCGCAGGTGACGGACTTTCGCGAGGCCAACCCTGCGTTGACACAAGGGCTGGATCGCGCGAGCAGCATGCTTAGTCTGATCTGCCTGGTCGCGATGGTGCTGGGTGCGATCGGCGTAGCGATGTCGATGCGCGCCCATCTGGAGCAGCGGATGGACATTCTGGCGACTATGAAGTCCATCGGCGCGCGCTCCTCTGACATTCTGCGTATTTATCTTCTGCAGACGCTGCTGCTTGGCCTGGCCGGCGGTCTGGTTGGTGTGGTTGCCGGCTTCGGTGTGGAGTGGACGATCCCGCTGCTGGCCGCGAAGCTGCTGCCGATCGAGCCCACTCTGCGGCTGCCGGTGCGCGCGGGCCTCGCGGGGCTGGGCACGGGCATGTTGACGACGCTGCTCTTCTGCCTGCCGCCACTGCTCGATATCCGGCGGGTGAAGCCGAGTCTGGTATTGCGCCGGCAGGTGGAGACACAGCCGGAGATGACGCTTAGCGAGCGCTGGCGCCGTCGCCGCATGCAGTGGACCGCCACAGCCATCATCCTGCTTGCACTGGCCGGTATTGCCGCAGGGCTTACCAGTTCGCTCACCGTCGCGGCGTGGTTCACCACGGCGCTGGTTGCGCTCCTGCTGTTTATCACGCTGCTGGCGCGAACGATGCTGCGCCTGTTGCGCACGGCGCTTGCACGAACGCGACTCAGCCTGCCCTCCGCGGTACGTCATGGCTTATCGAATCTGTATCGGCCCGGAAATCAGTCGAATGCCGTGCTCACAGCGCTGGGCGCGGGCATCATGCTGATCCTCACCGTGTTTCTCATGCAGAATGCCGTGCTGCGCGATCTGCAGGAGACGCTGGGCAAGGGCCTGCCGAACATCTTTCTCATCGACATCGCGACGGATGAGCTCGAAGGAGTTTCTTCGTTGATCGCGAAGCAGCCGGGGGTGCATGGCGGCATGGAGCGACTGCCGGTGGTGGCGGGACGGCTGAACGAAGTAAACGGAAAGAGCGGCGATGAACTGAAACAGGAGAAGGTGCCGCGGCATCTGCTGCAGTCGGTGAGTCTCACCTGGTCGGATACAGTCCCGGCGGGCGCGAAGGTGCACGTGGGCGCATGGTGGAAGCCGGGAGATGAAGGCAAGCTTGCGGTGAGCGAACGGCTGGCCAAACGGATGCACGTGGACGTTGGCTCGACCATGCTCTTCACGGTGCAGGAGCGGCGCATTCCGGTAACGGTCGCCGCGCTCTACGCGAACGATGGCCAGCATGTCTTCGGGCGCAGCGAGTTTATCTTGTCGCAGCGTTCGCTGGTTCATCTGCCCGTAGTCTGGTACGGCGCTGTGCATGTGGACACGGCGCAAATCCCACAGATGCAGCGTGCATTGTTCGCAGGCTATCCAACCGTCACGGTCATCAACATTGCGGACCTGTTGGATACTGTGGCCGGCGTCGTCCACCAGGTCACGATCATCGTGCGATTCCTCGCGGCCTTCTCTATTCTGTCGGGATTGGTGATCCTGGCGTCCAGTGTCGCCAGCACGCGCTTCCGCCGTATCCGCGAAGTGGTGGTGTTGAAGACGCTGGGAGCGCGTCGCGCGCGTGTGGCGGTAGTTTTCGGCGTGGAGTTTACCGTGTTGGGCCTGCTGGCGGGATGCGTGGGCGTGATCTTCGCCAACCTGCTTAGCTTCATCCTGCTGCACCGGCTCGAGGTGTCTTATCGTCCGCAGTGGCTGGCTGGCGTCGCGGCGGCAGCCGGTACGGCGCTGCTAGCCGTCCTTACCGGGTGGCTGACCAGTATCCGCATCCTTGGGCAGCGGCCGCTGGAAGTGCTGCGCGAGGAGTAGCCGTCCCAGTTCGAGTGGGCTGGGGGGTCCATTATCATCCGGCGGATTCTCGCCGCCGTTCTCGTCATCGCCGCCGCGGTCGGGATTGCGATCCACAGGCGCCCACATGCGCGCCATGAGCGGTACCAGGAAGAGCACCGCAAACACCGTGGTGACGGTGCCGCCCACGACAACGCGGGCCAGCGGCTTTTGCGTTTGCGACCCGATGCCGGAGGCAATGGCCGCAGGCAGCAATCCCAGCCCCGCAGCCATGCAGGCCATGACGATGGGACGCATCTCGTCGATCGCACCGAGAAAGACGCCACGCTCGCGTCCGTGATCATGTTGCTGGTGACGCAGCCCGGTCAGGAAGACCACGGTGCACAGTGTGTTAAGGCCGAGCAGGGAAGTGAAGCCCACCGCCGCCGAGATGCTGAACGATGTGTGGGTCAGCACCAGAGTGAAGATGCCGCCGATCGCGCCAAACGGGAGTGTCGCCAGCACGATCAGCGCGTCGCGGAAGGATTGGAACAGTAGGTAAAGGAGCAGCAACACGATGAGCAGCGAGATGGGTACGATGAACGCGAGCCGATGCAGCTCCTTTTGCAGGCTGTCGTACTCGCCAGCCCAGGTATAGGTGTAGCCGGAGGGCAGCTTTACCTGGTGAGCGAGAACATCCTTTAGCTCCTCGATGGTGCTCTGCAGATCGCGGCCGCGCACGCTGAACTTGATCGGGATGTAGCGCCTTCCCCCCTCGCGATAGATCATGAAGGCGCCATTATGCAGCGTGACATTGGCTACATTGCCCAGGGGAATCTGATTGCCATCCGGAGTAGGCAGGAGAATTTTTCGGATGGCCTCCGGGGTGTCGCGGAACTGCGGAGTGAAGCGTACGGCGAAATCGAAGCGGCGTTCGCCTTCGATGATCTGCGTCACAGCCGCGCCGCCGACCGCGGCCTGCACTGCGTTGTTGATATCTGCCGCGGCAATCCCGTAGCGCGCGGCCTCTGCGCGATCAATGGAGATGAGGAGGCTGGGTTGGCCGCCGACGTTGAAGACGCCCACGTCCGTTACCCCGCGAACATGCGTCATGTGCTGGTAGATCTTGTCTGCCGTGCTGGTGAGCGTGTCGAAGTCGTCGCCAAAGAGCTTGAGGGAGTTTTCGCCCTTCACGCCAGACATCGCCTCCTCCACATTGTCCTGAATGTTTTGGGAGAAGTTGAAATCGATGCCGGGATAATGGTCGAACTTCTTCTGGATCGCCGCGATCAGCTCTTCCTTCTTGCCGTGGAACTGCGGCCGCCATTCGTTCGCCGGCTTGAGATCGGCGAGGAGTTCGATGTTATTGAAGGTACTCACGTCCGTGCCGTCATCGGGCCGGCCCATCTGCGAGAGACACTGCGTCACTTCAGGAAAGCTGCGCAGCACGCTGCGGAACTGATCGGCGAGTTCCGCTGACTGCGGGAATGCCATGTCCTGCTGCATCGTCGCGCGAATCCAGAGGTTGCCTTCTTCGAGTGCCGGCATGAATTCGCCGCCGATCTGTGTGAAGGCGAATGCGGCGCCCGCCAGCAGGACGGCAGCGACGAGCCAGACCAGCAGGGAACTCTTCAACGCGACCTGCAGGGTCTTCTCGTAGAGGCGGCCTACGTTGGCAATGAGCCAGGTCTGCTTACCGGAGACGTGCTTCGGCGAGGAGAGAAAGCACAGGACCGGCGCGAAAAGAAACGCATACAGCAGCGCGCCGATGAGCGCAAAGCCGTACGCCTGTGACATGGGGGCAAAGATCTTTCCCGGCACTCCCTGCATGGTGAAGAGCGGGATAAAAGACACTAGAATGATGAGCGTGGCGAAGATGACCGGCCGTGAGCCGTCGGAGACGCCGGCCACGATCACGTCCGAGAGGGTCTCTCCCTGGCGGCGGCGGCTCAGTTTGCGATAGACGTTTTCGAGGATGATGATCGATGCGTCCACCAGAATGCCGAAATCGATGGCGCCAATGGAGAGGAGATTGGCGGAGCTGCCCTCCAGCACCATCAGGCTGAAGGCGAAGAGCAGCGCGAACGGAATGGTGAGCGCCGCGATGGTGGTGATGCGCACGTCGCCCAGTGTGACGTAGAGCACGATGGTCACGAGGATCATACCCATCAACACGATGTGCTGCACGGTATCGGTCGTGCGGTTCACCAGCCTGCTGCGGTTGTAGATGGTCTTGATCTGCATACCGGGGGGCAGCAGGTTGCCGGAGTTGAGCTCGTTGATCTTCCTGCTGAGCGCCTTCAGCGCCGGCAGTGATTGCTCACCCTTCTGCAGCAGCACGAGGCCTTCGACGATGTCCGGGTTTTCGTTGAAGCCGACTTTGCCCAGCCGGGGCTGGTGGCTCTCCTTTACGGTTGCCACATCGCGGAGCAGGATCGGCGTACCGTTGTGCTCGGCCACGACGATGTTGTTCATGTCCGCCAGGGATTTCAGCAGTCCGATGCCGCGCACGTTCACGCTCTGGCTGCCCATCGTCAGATAGTTGCCACCGGCATTGGCATTGCTATTCTGGATGGCAGTGACTACCTGCGTCATGGTGACACCCATAGCGAGGAGGCGGTTGGGGTCGATCTCGGCCTGATATTGGCGCGTGGTCCCGCCGAAGGTGGCGACGTCGATGATGCCGGGGACAGACTTGATCTGGCGGACAACGAACCAGTCCTGCTCCGCCTTTAGCTCGTTCAGGCTGTATCCGGGTCCGATAAGCTGATAGCGATAGATTTCACCCACGGGCGACTCGGGGGATAGCTGCGGTTGCAGGCTGTTCGGCAACGTGAGCGACTGCAGGCGATTGAGCGCCTCCTGCCGATCGACGAAGTAGGACGAATTGAAATCGAAATAGAGCTTGACGTCGCTGAGACCGAAGATGCTGATAGAGCGAATCTCGGTGAGCTTGGGCGTGCCGTTCAACACTGTCTCGACCGGAATCGTGACCTGCTGCTCCATCTCTTCGGCCGACCATGCCGGGTTTTGCGTGATGAATTCGACCATCGGCGGCGAGGGATCGGGATATGCCTCGATATCGAGTTGGGAAAAGGCAAACCCGCCAGCGGCCAGTGCCACCAGGAAGAGGATCAGGACGATGGTGCGGTACTGCAGCAGCGCGCGCGTTAGTCCCTGCATAGCTACTCCGACCCCGAACCGCGGAGCAGCTCTGCGCCGGTGCTGACCACGTGATCACCCTCATTCAGACCGCCGGTGATCTCCACGCTGGTATCGTGCGCCTCACCTACACGCACATCGCGGCGGTCATATTTGTTTTCGCCCGTTTGCACATAGATATAGGTGCTTACGCCATCTCGGATGACGGCGGTAGCCGGAACCACGATGGCCTTGCGGCTTTGGTTCGTCACCGCCACAGTGGCATACATCTGCGGCTTTAGCTGATGATGCGGGTTGGGCAGCACGACGCGCACTTTCAACGTGAGGCTTTGCGGATCCACCGCGTCGGAGATGTTGTCGACAACTCCGTGGAAGACGGCATCGGGATAGCCATTGACGTGTACCTCGGCTGGCTGACCGCGCCTGACCTGTTGAACGTCACGCGGGTAGAGGTCGGCGACGACCCATACGTCGCTGATGTTGGCGATGGTAGCGATCGAGGTGGCGTTATCGAGAGAGCGCTGCAGCTCGCCGCTGGCGGTATTCACGTCCAGCACCACTCCCGGGATGGGAGACCGGATCGCAACCAGGTCCGTCGTGTCCGTTTCCTTGTAGCCCAGGATGTGCAAAGTCTGGAGGGAACGGGAGAGCTCGGCGTGGGCAGCCTGATCCACGGCATTGAGGTCGTCGAAATCTTTTTGTGCCATCACCTCGTGTTGCAACAGATCGCGGGCGCGATTTAGCTGCAAATCGGAGCGGGCGGCCTCGATCTTCGCCTTCTCGTAATCCGACCGGGCCTGTTGCAGGTCGGTGCTCTGCAGCATGCCGACGACCTGTCCCTTGGTGACTTCCTGACCGGGCAGCACCTTGAGGGCGAGAACACGTCCGCTGATTGGCGGGTAAATATGCACCACGGTCGTCGGGTTCGCCTGGATGCGTGCAGCAAGGGTCAGCGCATCGTGTACCGGCTCGACGTGCGCAACCACGGTGTCGAAGACGCGGTATTGGGGAGCCGGCGTATCGGATGCATCGGCAGGCTTGTGACTCTCGCAACCGCTGAAAAACAGGAGCGCTGAGACACTGGCGAGAAGAAGGCAGATTCGAAAAGGTCTCATGGGACGATCTCCGTGGCGGCCGCAAAGCTGACCTGATGCAGGCTGAGCCACACCTGCATGTTCGCGTTCAGCGCGTCCAGGTTCACCTGGCGGTAGTCATGCAATGCATCCAGATAATCGAGCAGCGTAGCGCCGCCGTGGCGATAGCTGTACTCAAGGTTGTCGCGCACCTCGTGCGCCTCCTGCAGGTAGTGGCCGTTGTAGCGCCGAGCGAGCGAGAGCGCATCTTCATAGCCGGCCCAGGCCTGATCTACGTCGGAGACCACCTGGTTGCGCGCGGCGGTTTCCCCAAAACGGCTGGATTGCGCCTCGTACTTGGTGCGTGCTTTTTCGCCCTGGTTGCGATCGAAGATGCGCAGCGGAATGCCGATCTGGAAGCCGGCGGAATTCGCCGTGCCAGCGCGATCGTACTCGCCCTCGATGGTGGGGTCGGTCGTGCCATCGGCATATGCAAGCTTCACATTCGCGTCAGCCACTCGGACCGACTGCTGCGCGGCAAGATAGTCGGGCCGCGCCTGCAGGGCCTTCTGCTCGGTATCGGGCAGCGTCGCGGTAATCGCCGGCGGATCGAGTGAGCCGGTGATGTCGAAGTCCGGATGAGGCCGGTCATAGCCGAGCAATGTCTGCAATTGCTCTGAGGCCTGGATGAGGTTGGTATGTGCGTTGTCGTAGTCGGATTCGAACTGCGCCAGTTGCAGGTCGAGCCGCTTGAAGTCGGTGGCGCTCAGGTCGCCAACGCGCAGCCGCTCCCGGCTCAGGTTGATGGTCTTGCGATAGTCATCCAGGTTTTGCTTTGCTAGATCGAATGCGCCCTTGGCGCCCAGCATCTGGGTGAAAGCAGTTTTGACGGCAAGCACGACCTGTCGTTCCTGGTCGGCGTACTGGCTGCGCGTGACGTCGGTAGTGGAGCGCGCGATGTCCAGCCGCCATCGGCGCTTCTGCCCGCGCTCGAAGAGCCGGGAGACCTGGCCGGAGTAGAAGTATGGATTGTTCGAATTGGCCGCGAGCGAGACGTCCGAGCCAGTGAGATTGAAATTGGGATTGGCGCGGAGTCCGGCAGTGATCTCCGACTGCTTCGTGGCAGTCACATGAGCCTGCGCCGACAGCAGGGAAGGGCTCTGTGTGCGGGCAAGATCGACTGCCTGCTGCATGGAGAGCGGAGCGGGAGTCTGCGCGCGACAGGTGCTTCCGATCAGCAGCAGCAGGACGGGGGCCCAGCGTCCTGTCAGGTAGAGAGCTCCGCGCGCCCGCTCTTGCGCGGGTGGGGAACTCGGTTGAGCTTTGAACAAATGCACCTCTACAAGCGACCATGCCGCACTGTATTGCTCGCGGATTGGGATGTCGTGATGTGAAAAGGATCGACAGCAGGCGCGACGGGAGCATGGTCGCGACGTACTGCGAGTGGGCTAGAGCGCCACAGGCGGGGGGCGCGACTCGACCGGCAGCCGCGTTCCTGCAAGCTGGATGGCCAATTCCGCATCCTCCTCGACAGGACGAGGCGGCCCGCTGTGCAGCAGGATGGCCACAGCATCCATCCACGCCATGGTGGATGGCACAAGCGCCGGTGTAGACTGGGAGCCGTCAAAAGGATCGTGCAGCCCAAGGGCCCGTTCGGCATCACGCGGGGCCGTGCACACGGCAATGTCGTCCGTTACCGAGATCACCGGGAAGAGCAGGATCAGCAGTATCAGAATCGCTGTGAACTGTAAGTGGCGCGGTGGCAGGAGGCCGTCTGCCCCGCATGTATCGGTGCGCCACGCGTGCGCCGACCAAGTCGTGATCAGCGACAGCCCCAGGACCAGCCAAACACAATTGAGAAGAATCTCCACGCCTGTTGCGATTGTAATCGAAGCCGGCTCGCGGACAAGTTTAGAAAGCCTTAAGAAGCTGTAACAAAAGGGTTAGGAGAGACGGAGGATTGACCGCGGACGCTGCTGCACTTATCATCCATGAAGGCACGCTGACCGCGTGCTCGCCCGCACTGCCCCCTCGTTCAATGGTAGGACGGCTGCCTCTGGAGCAGCATATCGGGGTTCGAATCCCTGGGGGGCAACCAAACAAACACCTCCCCGCAATTCCCTGAACTCCCCGTTCGATCAAATCCGTCTAAACCCCAATGCTTATCGTAGTTTTGCGTTCGTAGGCGTTCGCAGAAGCGCGCCAAAAGCCATCCAAAATGCGGGGTGCGACTGGGGTACAATTCCCCGAAAGTTGGGGTACGATCCAAATTCGCACTTTTTTGGAGCGGGGACGGATGGCGCTGACTGATATCGCGATTCGAGGAACGAAGCCAGGCAAGCGGCCCTACAAGGTCTACGACCGCAACGAACTGTTTCTGC
>JAUTWX010000533.1 GCA_030838385.1 Acidobacteriaceae bacterium | reverse complement strand
TTTTCCCCCGCCTGCGCAAGAATTGGCCCCACTGCGTCACAAGGAACCGACGCGCGATGGCCACCTATTTTCTCCGCGCCAAGCATGTCTCGCGTGGCAAGGGTGCTCGAGTCACGCGAGCCGCTGCATACCGCGCGGGTGAGCGCATCCGCGATGAGCGAACGAGCGAGGTGTATGACTACTCGGATCGCCGCGACGTCGCGTACAAGGAAGTCATCCTGCCGGCTGATCTCTCCGCCCGGCCCGACATGGCCTGGACCCAGGACCGCTCCACGCTTTGGAACGCGGCGGAACATGCAGGCCTCCGCCGCAATTCCCGCCTGGCCCGTGAATGGCTCGTCCTCATCCCCCCGGAGCTGAACCCGGCGGAGCGCACGAACCTCGTGCGCACGTTCGCGAGTGAACTCGCCGGCAAGTATCGCTGCGCGGTCGATGTCTGCATCCATCAGCCGCGACCCGGCGCTGATCCGCGCAATCACCATGCACACCTGCTGATGACCACTCGCGAAGTGACTTCCGAGGGGTTTGGCCCGCGAACGACTTTGGAACGTGGTGGACGGGAGCGGCGACGGGCCGGCCTCGGTTCTACCTTGGACGAGTACCTCATGCTCCGTGAGCGATGGGCAGAGGTAACCAATCAGGCGTTGCGCCAGGCCGGTGTTTCCGCGCGCGTGGATCACCGCAGCCTCGAGCGTCAGGGCATTGACCGTGAGCCGGTACCCACGATCCCGGAGAAGGTATTCTACGCCGAGCGAAAAACCCACGGGCCGAGCGCAGTGGGCGATGCGATCCGCGCACGGCATCGGGAGCGGACGGAGGCGCGTCGGACATCCGGTGGAGAGCGGTCGCGGGTCCTCGAAAGGCAGAAAGGACAGCTCAGGGGACGCGCAATCCAGGAATTCAAGGAGCGCCAGTCGCAACCTAAGCGGGTGCCCTGGGGAGCGCTCACCCGGGCGGAGCGCAATGAGCACCGGAGAGCGCGCTACCATGTCCGCCGCGCTCTGGAGAAGCAGGATCCCGTCCGCGAAGCGCAGCGGCGCGAATCGGCTCGCGTGAGAGAGCGGGCGAGACGGGAGGCCAATCCCGAGGCGGTTCGCGAGACGCAGCGCCGGTGGCGAAAGGCGCACGCTGACGAGGTGAACCGAAACCAGCGCGAGTACCGTCACGCCCGTCGGGCGGCCGCGCTGTCGCAGCCCTCTGCAGCCACCGCCGCGCAATCTGCGAAGAATTGGAAGACGTATCGGAACCGTCATGCGCCGGGCCCGACCGCCGAGGAATCCGCGCGTGGTTGGCTGAAGCTTCGCGAGACTCGGACCCCGCCAGGTGCCTCCCCGCACGCTACACCGGGCGCCTCACAGCCGGCGCTCGAGCGAGGTCCCGATACGACTCACGCCGCCGGCCTGAATCCCCCGGCCGGCCCCGACCACGACCTCGGACTATGAGGAAATTCGCATGGCCGCTCACCTGCTAGCTCTCACCCACGGCTTTCTCGGCTTCAAGCTCGCCGCTGTAATTTTTTTGGTGCCGATGCTCGCAGGGCTCATCCGTCAGCGCGCGTCCTTGAGACACTACTTGTTGTGGCCGCTTGAAGCCGTTCCCGTGATGCTGATCGCCCTTCTGATCTACGCGCTCGTGTTCCACTGGTTGCCTGGCGCGGACACCGCCGTGGTTGGGATCTTGCGGATCCTGGTCGCTTTGGTGCTGTTCCCTCTCTTTGGGTACTGCTGCGGCGCGTCGGCCGGCCAAGGCGAGCCGCCGTCGGTCCCCCAGCATCGGCGCGGCGCCATCGTGGCGAGAGCCGCTCCGAAGTCTGCGCGCCGCCGTGACGCTATCACGCTCGCGGGCATTCCGGTCGGCCCAAAGGATGAGACCAAGCACTTCAAGCTCATCGGCGCGACCGGTACGGGCAAGAGCACTGCCATCCGCGAGATCCTCACCGCGGCTCTGGAGCGAGGTGATCGCGCCATCATCGCCGACCCCGACGGCGGGTATCTCGCTCGCTTCTATTCGGCCGAGCGCGGCGATGTGATTCTCAATCCCTTCGACGGTGACGCCCACAAGTGGGACCTCTTCGGGGAAATCACCAACGACTACGATGTGGAGCAGCTCGCGCGCTCATTGATCCCGGACAGCGGTGCTTCGGACCGCACTTGGAGCCAATATGCGCGCACCTTCTTCAGCGCCGTGGTGCAGCAGGCCATCTTGGCGGATGAGCGCAACGACGCGGAGCTCTGCCGGCTGGTGATCAGCGCCTCGGCCGAAGAGCTGAGAGTCCTGCTGGCCGGCACCCCCGCTGGGCCGTTCCTCGAGCCCGGCAACGAGAAAATGTTCGGTTCCGTGCGCTCCATCACGAGCTCAGCGGTGGAGGCCCTCAAATACACCACGCGGCAGCAGGCGCGGCCCTTCTCGGTGCGGCAATGGGTCCGGGAGGGCGCGGCAACAGGTGCCGGCGGTCAGGGCGGAGTGCTGTTTCTTCCCTATAAGGCGGGAGAGATCGCAGCCTTGCGCTCGGTGATATCGGCCTGGATGCGCATCGGCATCTTCGAGGCCATGGACCGGGATGAGGGCGATCAACGGCTGTGGTTCGTCGTCGACGAGCTGGATGCGCTCGGCGAGATCGACGGACTGAAGGACGCCCTCGCTCGGCTGCGCAAGTTCGGCGGCCGCTGCATCCTGGGATTTCAGTCGATCGCCCAGGTGTCGGGCACTTACGGCAAGGGCGTTGCCGAGACCATCGTCGAGAACTGCGGCAACACGCTCATTCTTCGCTGCTCCGCGAGCGAGCACGGAGGCACGTCGGAATTTGCATCGAAGCTCATCGGTCAGCGCGAGGTCGTGCACACCACGGTGTCGAAGACGCGCAGGTCCAACGAATTGATAGGGTGGTCCACGACGACCGGCCAGAACCTGAGGATCGAGCCCGCCGTCATGGCCTCCGAGATCGAGCGCCTGCCCGATCTCTCGGGCTTGCTGAAACTGGCCTCTGTCCCCGACTGGCAGTTTGTGAGGCTCACTCCGATGACCGGTGTCGCGCCGGTGCGCCCCAGAAGGCCCAGTGTCCTCACGAGCCCGCCGACCGCCGGCCCCGCAGCAGTCCGAACCGCCTCGCCGCCGGCTGCGGTCGCACCGACTGCCCTGACTAAGCCCCGGCGCGCACGCCAGAAGAAGGCCGCCGTCTTTCGCGCCCAGATGTCACCGCGCGCACCGGCCGCTGAATCCTCCACATCCCAGGGAGTTGCCGCCCGTGTCAAGGACACCGAAGCTGCATCTGTCCAGTCTTCCCCGGGCGCGGCAGAATGACGCCACTGACCACCGGATCGACCGTGCAACGAACCTATCTGTTTGTCCCGCCCGAAGAGAAGTCCGAGGTCCAGGCTCTCGGCGCGTGCTGGGACGCCGATTCCAAGCGCTGGTACATCGACTCGGGCGAATCTTCCACGAAATACTCGAGGTGGCTGCCGGCAACGGAGCACGAGGAGGAATTCATCATCACCT
>JAUTWX010000520.1 GCA_030838385.1 Acidobacteriaceae bacterium | reverse complement strand
GGCGAGCGCCTGCACCCAGAGCTCGATCAGATTTACATCGCCAATCCGGATCGCGCTCTCGCCGATCCCGTCTCCGCCACCGGCCTCAAGCAGGCATGGAGCGAGGTCAACAGCAAGCTCACCGCCGCCTTCGAACAGCTCACGCCCCAGCAGTGGCTGGAAAAACACACTGCCGTTTCCGTCGAAGACTTCGCCAAAGATCCCACGCGCAACCGGATTGCGGTCCTGATGAGCCGGACCAATCACGCCGCATTTCACACCGGGCAGGCCGCGCTCATCAAGTAAGAAAGCCATCACGGCTGAAGCGGAACTTCCTCGGGAACCGCCTCGCCGTCCGCGCGAGGATCGGTCGAGCCATAGTTCACTCCGGTACTGTCGTGGTGCTCCACCGCATTGCCGCGCCCCATGCTCTGCGAGTAGCGCAGCTCCACCGTGATCTCGTGCCCCTGCTTGCGCAGCTCATCCATTACCGCCGGCGCGACGCCGTTCTCCATCAGAACTTTGCAGCCGGAAAAGCCCGTCTTGCGGAAGCGTGCGGCTTCGACGGCCGCCTGGATGTTCATCTGAAAGTCCGCGACGTTTGAGACGAACTGTGCGTGCGCCTGCGCCTGGTTGAATCCACCCATGATGCCGAAGGCAATCCGCTGATCGCCCTTCTGCATGAAGCCCGGAATGATGGTGTGCAGCGGACGCGTGCGTGGTCGCAGCGTATTCGGCTGTCCCGGTTTCAGCGTGAATCCACCGGCGCGGTTCTGCAGCACGAAGCCTGTTCCTGCAGCCACCAGCCCGCTGCCGAACGCTCCCGAATTGCTCTGGATCAGCGAAACCTCGTTGCCCTCGTGATCCGCCACCGCAAGGTAGGTCGTATCGCTCGCGAGCCGCGCCATCTGCTGGGTTAGCTCCGACGGCAACACGTTGCACTGCGCGCGGTCTGTGATCTGCGCGGCACGCTTCGCGGCAAGCTGCTTCGAGATCAACTGCTCCACCGGAATATGCGACGCGTGCGGGTCGCCGATGTAATGCTGCAGATCCGCATACGCTAGCTTCTGCGCCTCGATCTCCACGTGCAGCGACTTCTGGCTGTTGTGGCCCCACGCGGCAATCGGGAAGCGCTCCATGATGTTCAGCATGGAAAGCGCCGCGATGCCCTGACCGTTCGGCGGCATCTCCCACACCGTCCACCCGTGATAGGTCGTGCTCACCGGTTCCACCCACTCCGGTTGAAAGTCGGCGAGATCGTCGGCTTCGAGAAATCCATGCTGCTCGCGCGAAAGCTTCAGCATCGCCTCCGCCGTCGCTCCTCTATAGAAGTGCTCGCCTATGCGCCGCAGCGTCGCCGCCAACTCTGGATTGCGAAAGATCTCGCCCGCCACCGGCGCTTTGCCATCCGGCAGAAAGATGCGCGCAAAGCCGGGGCTCGCGACAAAAGGAACTCCAAAGGAGAGCCAGTTTTCCGCATCCGTCTCCGGCACCGCGACCCCTTTCTCCGCCAGTGCCGCGGCCGGCGCCACGTCGTCTGCCATCGCAAGCTTGCCGAAGCGCCGCCGCAGTGCATCCCATCCCGCCACCGCCCCCGGCACCGTCACGGAGTCCATGCCGGTCTCGGGGATATCCTTCACCACGCCCTTCGCCTTCAGGCTCTCCACGCTCATGCCCTTCGGCGCCCAGCCACTCGCGTTTAGTCCGTACAGCTTCTTCGTCTTCGCGTCGTAGACGATGGCGAACAGATCGCCGCCCACGCCGTTCATCATCGGCTCGATGACCCCGAGCGCAGCGTTTGCAGCAATCGCCGCATCCACCGCGCTGCCGCCGCGCGCCAGAATCGCAGCGCCCGCCTGCGAAGCCACTGCCTGACTCGTCGCCACGATGCCGTATTGCGTCATCACCATGGAGCGCGATTGCTGCCGGCTCGGATCCTGCTGCGCCGGCAGCAGGCCGGCGAAACAGAGAACAAGCACACACGCACACCGGAGCCGTTTGCGTCCTCGCACAGGTCTTCGCATCATGGCGCCTTCACCCCGTTATTTCCGCGATCATCATCCGGCAACTGATGATCCGGATCGACCACCACCGACGCAATCGTCTTCTTGCTGTCCGGCGTCCACGTGTATGTCCCCTTCGTCATCCACGTCTCTACCGGCAGCTTCACCCGTGCCTTCGTTCCATCGGTGAATGTGGCCTCCACTGTCGTAGGCAGCACCAGTTGCCCGCGATTGCTCAAGGTCACCGTCGCGCCGTCAATCCTGTCCGCCGACACGTCGTACTTCCAGTTATCCAGATACCATCCGCGCCAGAACCAGCTCAGGTCCTCGCCGCCCTCACTCTCAATCTCACGAAAAAAATCCGACGGCGAAGGATGCTTGAACGCCCAGTCCCGAATGTATTTGCGAAACGCCCAGTCGAAGCGCTCCGGTCCCAGGATCTGCTCCCGCAGCAGCACCATTCCATACGCGCCTTTGAAGTAGCTCATGGGATGCCCCAGCGTCCATCCGTACGAATCCGCCAATGCCATCAGCGTTCCCGCGTCGGGATTATCCAACACCTTCAAAATCGTGTCCGGTGGCTCGCCGCCTGCGGAATATTCCGAGTCGCGCTTCGGCCCGTACTTGCCCCCCGCATATGTCGCCGACTCATCGATGTCGATAAACGTGTTGAAGCCCTCGTCCATAAACGCATGGCGCCGCTCATTCGATCCCACAATCATCGGGAACCAGCTATGCCCGATCTCATGCGCCGTTACCCAGAAGAGAAACGCGCCCTTGTCCGGAATGCCATCGAACACAACCCCCGGATACTCCATTCCGGTTGAAAATCCCGCCACGCTGATCGCCACCGGCCAGGGATACGGGAACCACTGCTTCGAAAAATGCTCGACCGTGTCCTTCACGTATTCGGTCGACTTATCCCACGCATCCGCGCCCACACTCTCCGGCGGATACACGCTCATCGCCAACGCCTTCTTGCCGTCCGGCAGATTGATCCGCGCCGCGTCCCACACAAATACCGGCGACGCGCTCCACACCACATCGCGCGTATGGTCCATGCGGAAGCGCCAGGTCAGCGTGCCATCGTGTTTCGGCCAGCTCGCGGGATCATTCACCTCGTCCGGCTTTCGGACGTATACCGTCGCATCGCTGTTCCGCGCCTGCGCCAGCCGATCGATTTCCGTTTTCGTCAGCACATCTTTCGGATTCACCAGCTCGCCCGAGCCCACAACAATCATGTTGGACGGAACCGTCACGGAGTAGTCGAAGCTCCCATACTCCAGGTAAAACTCGCTCCCCAGATACGGCAGAGTGTCCCATCCGCGCAGATCGTCGTACACACACATCCGCGGATACCACTGCGCGATGTCGTAAATCTCGCCCTGCTTCGACATGCCCCACGACGTCCGCCCGCCCCACTCGCCAGGAACCTGGTAGTGATACTCGATGTGGATCTTCAACTGTCCGCCATGTCCCTTCAGCGGCTGCGGCAGCCGGATCTGCATCCGCGTATCGTCAATCAGATAGTCCGCCTTCGCCATCGGCTTGCCGGACTCGATCGCAACCGAATCGAATACGAACCCATCCGTCGTCGTCTTCTCAGGCGTCGCGTTTGCCGCAGCATTAGCGCCGCCCTTTCGCCGACGCAAGAGGCCACCAATCAGAATCTGCCCCCGCGCATCCTTTCTATAAATGTTCTGGTCCAACTGCACCCACACGCTTGGCAGCACATCCGGGCTGTTGTTCGTGTACGTAATAATTTCGGTCGCGCGTATCTCCTTGTTAGCGGTATCGAGCGTCGCGTGCAGCTCATAATCCGCCTCGTTCTGCCAGTACTCAGGTCCTGGCGCGCCATTGCTCGACCTGTACGTATTCACCGGATCAGGCAGCGTCAGCGGAGCGAACGTCAGCCGTGGGTCATAATTCGTAACTCCGGTCTGAGTCGTATTCGAGACACCAGTCGACGTCGCGCCAGGCGCGTTCTGCGCCACAGCAGGGAAGCAGCACATCGCCGGGAACAGCAGCATCAAAAGAGAAGCACGGTGGAATAAACAGGCAGGCACTGGCCCTCGTTTCCATTCATGAGAGTGGCACGGCTTATCTGATTGTCACTATACGGATCGCCGCATCCGGATCCCAACTCCTCGCCGCTGGCGCGATGCTCTACCGTGGGACGGCGCTGTAAAAGGCGAAATCCCAATTCGCCGGAATTCCGGCCAGCTTTGGCCGCATCGTGATAATCTCCGATTCGTCCAACTTACCCCCCAACGACAATTGGATCCGAGGCCACACCACGATGTGCGGAATCGCCGCGTTCTTCTCGCGCCGGGACCCGGTCTGTGCAGCAGCGCTCGCGCGTGCGACGCAGAGCCTCTACCATCGCGGGCCGGATGGTCAGCGGCACTGGATCTCGCCTGACCACCGCGTTGCCTTGGGGCACGCGCGCCTCAGCATCATCGATCTCACTACCGGCGATCAGCCAATCGCCAGCGAAAGTCAATGCACCCGGATCGTGGTCAACGGCGAGTTCTATGGCTACGAATCCATCCAGCAGGAGCTCGAACAAGCAGGCCATCGTCTTCGTACCAGGTCAGACAGCGAAATCGCTCTCCACCTGTACGAGGATCTCGGGCCTGAATGCCTCCATCGCCTGCGCGGCGAGTTTGCTTTTGTGCTTTGGGATGAATTCAACCGGACGATGTTCGCCGCCCGCGATCGCTTTGGCATCAAGCCGCTCTACTACGCCTTTCATCGCGAGACTCTCTATTTCGCATCGGAGGTGAAAGCGCTCTTTGCCGCGGGGGTGCCCGCTCGCTGGGATGCTGAGTCCGTTTCCAACGCGGTCGAACTCGGCGGCCATCAGATGCGCACCCTCTACGAAGGAGTCTTCCAGGTACCGCCGGGTCACTATGTGCTTGCGACCGACAGGCACATCCAGGTCAACCAGTATTGGGATTTCAACTATCCCCGGGCACACCGCACTCCGTCGCACCGCTCCGACGCAGACTATGCCGCGGAGCTTCGTCACACCCTCGAAGAAGCGGTGCGCCTGCGCCTTCGCGCAGATGTGCCGGTCGGTTGCTATCTCAGCGGAGGCCTTGATTCCTGCGCTACCCTCGGCCTCGCGGCGCTCCATCGTCGCGACCCCATCCGTGCCTTCACTCTCACCTTCGACCGCGGCGACTACGACGAGGAAAAAGAAGCGAAGGAGATGGCAGCCAAGGTCGGCGCGGAGTTTTTTCCGATCCCCATCCGGCAGGACGATCTCGCCGATCATTTCGCCGAGGCCATCCTACAATCGGAAACCTTCTGCATCAACGCGCACGGCGTGGCGAAATATCTTTTGAGCCGTGCCGTGCGCGACGCCGGCTACAAAGTCGTGATCACCGGCGAGGGATCTGACGAGATACTCGGCGGCTACGCGCATTTCCGCCGCGACATGCTTCTCTACAATCAGCAGGGACAGAGCCCGGCTGAGATTGCGTCGCTTCTCGACAGCCTGGACAAGCTCAATCCTGTATCGCGCGGACTGCTGCTGCCGCACGGCACATCCAGACCGCTGGAAAACGTCAAGCGCGTGCTGGGCTTCGTTCCATCCTGGATCGAAACCTTTTCCGCCCGGGCCGCTACGATGCAGAACTTACTGGCGCCGGAGTTTATCGGCCAGTTTGGACACCGCGAAAGCTATCATGCCCTGCTCAGCGAGCTCGACGTGCGCCAGCAGCTCGAAGGTCGCGATCCTGTAAATGTATCTCTCTACCTCTGGTCGAAGACCCTGCTTCCTAACTACATCCTGGCCATGCTCGGCGATCGCATGGAGATGGCGCATTCCGTCGAAGGACGCGTCCCCTTTCTCGATCACCATGTTGTCGAAGTCATCCGCTCCCAGCCGGTCAGTCAGAAAATCCACGGCATGACGGAGAAGTATGTTCTCCGGGAAGCGGTGCGCGATGTCATCACGGATACCGTCTACCGCAGACAGAAGCACCCATTTCTGAGCCCGCCGGCTACGCTGAATCCCAAGGAAAAACTCAGCGCAATGATGAACGACACGCTGCGCGGACCGGCTCTCGCTTCGATTCCGTTCTTCGATCAGAAGAAAGTAGTCGCACTCCTCGATAGCCTCGACTCCATGGATGAGGTTTCGCACGTAGCCATCGATCCCACCTTGATGATCCTGATGAGCGCCTGTGTCCTTCAGGAAGGATTTCATCTGACCGCCTGAGCATCTCGGAAACAGCCCTATGCGAAATATGAAGCGCATTTTCAATGATTCTGAGCGGCGCTGGTATCTCGACTTAGCCCACCGCATGGCCAAGCACCTCCGCCGCGGGAATTACTTCAGATCATCGTGTCGCCCGGCATGTCGCCGGTGGTACCCTCCCGGCATGCGCAACATCGGCATGCTCGTCTTGTTCGCGTTCCTGCCTCTCTCGTTGCCCGCAGAGGCCGCACCTCCAGCGGAAACCATCACCCTCGGCAACTCGGCAGCCACGCTACCTGGCCCGTGGAAGTTCACACCCGGCGATTCGCCCTGGCAGAACGGCTCGCCCGTGTGGGCCCAGCCTGGCTTCGACGACGCAAGCTGGGCCACCATGGATCTCGCGCCGAAGGCGGGCTCTGTCGATCCCGCTTACGGCACCCCCGGCTTCGTGCCCGGGTGGACGGCGCGCGGCTATCCCGACCTGGACGGCTATGCCTGGTATCGCCTGCGCGTCCACGTCACGGATCGCGGCCAGCTGCTACAGCTCAAGATGCCCAACGATTTCGATGACGCCTATCAGGTCTACGCTGATGGGCATTACGTCGGGCAATTCGGCAACTTCTTGCGAAACCGCGTTCTGATCTACTCCGCACGGTCTTTTTCCTTCCCTCTGCCGCCGGCCGGACCAAATGGCGAGATCCTGCTGGCGCTGCGCTTTTATATGACCGGCGGCACGCGCTTCTCGACGTCGGATGCAGGCGGCATGCATCAGCCTCCGGCGCTGGGGCTGGCCTCCACCGTGCATCTTCTCCAGTCGGTGGACGATGACGCCAATCAGCACTTCTACTTTGGCGTCATTCTTCAGTCCCTGCTCTCTCTTCTCGTAATACCGCTGGCTCTGTGGGCCTGGTTGCAGAACCAGCAGGAACGCACTTATCTCTGGCTTTTTCTCGTGCTGGCGTGCGCCCTCCTTAGAATCGTCCTGCTCTTGATCGGGAACCTGGCCTCCGCACTGCCTCTCGGGCCTAACACCCTCCTGCTGGACGTGGTCCTTGGCCCGCTGCAATTGCCGT
>JAUTWX010000490.1 GCA_030838385.1 Acidobacteriaceae bacterium | reverse complement strand
AAGTTGATCGTCGGGTATTTGTGGACGCAAAAGAGCACGATGGTCTGCACTGCGTCCTGAGCGATCAGCAGCGTGAACCAGGGAAATTTCTGAAACCGGCGTTTCTGCAACAGGACACAGAGTAGGCCTAGATTCAGCGCGAACCCGGTCAGCCACAGCAGATAGTCCCAAGTGCCCATGTTCATCCCCTTGTCCTAGCCAACGGGAGGCTGAACCGGAGTCGGATCTACTGGCCCAGTTGTAGGCCCAACGGGCCCCGGATACGGGTGGAGAATGGGTGGGGGCGGCTGCGGCTGTGGACCGGCAGGATTGGCGGCTAAGGCAACCTGCGCTGCGACGATGAAGGCAGGAACGACGAATATGCGAACTAGCTTTTTCATGTGGTCTCCGGAGAGAGACTGGAACCATTTACGTAAGAAATATGTGCTCCCCCGACAGTTACGGAAATACACCATTCGTTGTATTTCCCCCGTTGTATTTTCACCAGATGTCGAAATGACAGCAGCAACTCCCTACACGAGATCGCCAACCTCGCTTTGGCCAATGTGATGGATATAGATTATGTTGCATGCTGCCCCGGCGGCGACTGCTCCGAAGAGATGCATGCGTGGAATAGAAGATTCGGAAGGAAAGAATGGTTTGGTAGTGGCTCTGGGTTTGGGCTGGAATTTTTTCGTGCCGTGCAGTTGGGAAGCGATAAATTATGGAGGAACTCATGGCGGCACCATCCCTGCTAAAGCGGGCAGTTCGTCGGCTGATTCGACCTCATGGAAGCGTGGTTCGACAGGGAGAATTTGTCACCTTCAGACCGGAAGGTTTCGTTGAGGCCGAAGATCCGGGAAGTCTCCTGTGCCGGCACTACTATGAGGTAATGCAACTGCGGCGTTGCCTGGGGTTAATAGCCGAGCAGGGCGTAAAACCCGGTCGGTCACTGGAAATTGGCTGTGGCTTCGGTCGCTTGTCTCCATACATTGCCGAGCACTTTGAGCAACACACAGCGGTGGACATTAACACCTGGGCCGTATCGGAAGCCAGCCGCTTCTATCCTAAAATATCGTTTTCTGTGGCCAGTGCCACGGAGCTCCCGTTTCCTGACCACAGTTTCGATGCCGTGATCACATGGACGGTGCTTCAACATATCCCGAATTCCCTGGTCGGCAAAGCACTTAGCGAGATCAAGCGGGTAGCGAAGCCCAAGTCGCTAATCATCCTCTGCGAGGCAACGCTCTACGCAGGAAGACCAGAGAAGGGCTGGCAGTACACACACGATCGTTTCCCTGAGCTTTACGCGGAGGCGTTTTCTCCCCGCAGGCTCATCGTGTCGGAGTTCATCACCGAACTGGATCGGATCTCATCCATGGGCTCTCCCCGTCGGCTGATGGTTTTCGAACCTCTTGATCAAGCTGATCCTGATAAGCAATGAACCTGGACCCCCGATATCCTCTGGTGGACATTTGCATTGGGAGCCGGTTCCACGCTTCGATCTGCGCACGTCAACACCTTTACTTACCTATTTGTCACGAATTTATGTGGCGCTCACACATGTAGCTGCATTAGTGACCTGAGGGACCGGAATGACAACGCAGTGGTGCACAGACCACCACCGGTAGCCGGGCATGGATGCGGCAGCTACGGAGCCGCCAGCGGCAGCACCTTCGCGTCTCAAACTGTGGGGCACCAAGACGTTGGCAATGTCTTGCCTTGGAGCCTTTTGAGACAAGTTGCAGACAAGACTTTCTCTGCAACGCCTAATACAACCTAAGTTGATTTTGGTAGCGCTAACGGGAATTGAACCCGTGTCTCAGCCTTGAGAGGGCCGCGTCCTAACCCCTGAACGATAGCGCCACACACGCAGTGGACGGGGCATCCACCTCGATTACTTTAACAAAGTTCTGCGCCCCGACAAAGCCGGTCCAGCAGCGCCTGTTTGCTCTAGATGCCGAGCTTCTTGACTTCCTCGTTGTAATACTTCCGGTAGAGGATGTCCCATTCCATCGAGCCTTCAGGAATGATCCGGCGCTGCGACGAGATCTTCAGCCGCGCGGCCTCGTCGATCCTCGTCTCTTCCAGCAGCAGCGCTTCCAGAACCTTGCGCGCCTCCTGCCGGACCGTGTTGCGGTCCTCCTGGAATTCGCATTCCTCGATATCGGCCAGCGTGTCCGCCACCACGTGCGCCAGCTTGTTGAGCTTGTCGCGCGAGATCCTCACAGCACCGCCTTGTACTTGCGCGCCAGCTCCATCTTTACTTTTTTGAACATCTCCGGATAGCTCGCCCCAGTACGCCGCATGTCCTCCTGGTAGGTCTCCAGGATCAGCCGGACCTCTTCATTGATGCGGTCTTCCAGCTTCAGCTCGTCCAGCAGGCCGGCCGCCACGCGCTCGGCGAGGAGCTGTGGCTTTGCCGTCTTGATCACCTTCGCGTCGAGCAGTCCGCGTACCGTTTTGCGAGCCAGGTAGCCCACATAATCATTGGAAAAAATCATCGATCGTTACTCGGAATATAGCATAACCTGCGCTCGATGCCGGGCCGTGGAAACTCTACTGCGGACGCGGTTTATGCGGGCACGACGCGGTGTTCACGCAGCTCTCAGCCAGCCGCAGCCGCTTCACCGGCCGCCCCTGTGCCACATGCTCGGCGACAATCTCCGCAACATCCTCCGGCCGCACAAAGCCATACCAGACCGCCTCGGGATAGATCACGACCGTCGGCCCATGCTCACACTGATCCAGGCAGCCGGCCTTGTTGGCGCGCACCGTCGCCTTCAGACCGGCAGCGCCGATCGCCTCCTTGAAAAGCCTTTGCAGCTCGCCCTTGCCGTCCGGCGAGCAGCACCCTCGCGCGCTCCCCGGCTCACGCTGGTTGGTGCAGACGAACAGATGTCTCTCGAAACTCGCCAATCGCTCACTCCTCTCCCCCAGAGTACGCGACGGTCAGGTTTTCCTCCGCCGGGTCTGCAATGGCCGGCGTCATCTGCGAGAATAGGCGACGGAATGATGCAACCAGACAACCTGCACTCCCTCAAAGACGACATGATCGCGTTCATCGAAGGCCACGGCATGAAGCGCCTGCCCGGCTTCGTCATGGAGGACGTCGCCTCCGTCCTGTGGGAAGACGAACAGAACCCCGATAGCTGGAAGGACTTCGTCGAGATGGCGAAGGCCGCCCAGGCCCCCTTCATCACCATGAGCGACATCACGCTGGAGAAGGAAGACCTGCAGTCGCTGCTGGAAGACCTGCGCGACTTCAACTTCCCCGACGACGTGCCCGACTCCGAAGACGCCGAATACCTGGTGAACTACGTCGGCAAAACCGGCTTTGTACAGCTCGGCTTCGCCCACCAGGGCATCATGTTTCTGCACGAGAGCTCGACCGAGTGGTACGACCGCTACCAGCAGCTCCTCGAATCGCTGGAAAGTGTCGGTGACATCGTCATCAACGACGACGCAGACGAAGAGTGAGCCCGGCCGCGTGAGCACCCCGGTTAGCATCATGACGAGCGCCCCGGCCTATTCCTCGCTCTACACGCATTGGCTGCCTCCCACCCTCGATCCCGCCGCAGTGGCCGCTCTCGCTTCGTCTGCCGTTGTACCGATACAGGTCGCTTCCCTGTTGCTCCAGCGCGGTGTGGCCGACGCGACCGACGCCGCACGCTTCCTTCATCCCACACTCGACCATCTGCTCGACCCCTACTGTTTGCACGGCATGGCCGACGCAGTCGCCCGCATCCAGCAGGCCATCACTGCAAGCGAGCCGATCCTCATCTACGGCGACTACGACGTCGACGGCAACACCGCCATCGTCCTGCTCATGACCGCCATCGAGATCCTCGGCGGCACAGTTCGTTATCACATTCCCCATCGGCTGCGCGACGGCTACGGCATGCAGGCCGAGGTGCTCACCCGCGCTGCTGCGGAGGGCGTGCGGCTCGTCATCAGCGTCGACACCGGCATCCGCGCCTTCGCCGCAGCGGACGAAGCCGCGCGCCTGAACCTCGACCTGATCGTCACCGATCACCACCTGCCCGAAGCCGCGATGGGATTGCCGAAGGCGCTTGCCATCCTCAACCCCAATCAGCCGGATTGCGCCTACCCCTGCAAGCACCTGTGCGGCGCCGGCGTCGCATTCAAGCTGACCCAGGCACTGCTCGAGGCAGTAGACCCGCAGCGCGCCCGCGAAAAACTCCTGCCGTCGTTCCTGAAAATGCTGGTGATCGCCACCGTCGCCGACGCCGTACCCCTGCTCGGCGAAAACCGCGTCATCGCCAGCCTCGGCATCGACGGCCTGCGCCGCCCGGTGAACGTGGGTCTGCGTGCGCTGCTGGCCGTGGCCCAGCTAGACCCTGCGAAGCGGGCTTTGACAACAACAGACATCGGCTTCCGCATCGGCCCACGTATCAACGCCGCAGGCCGCATGGACATTGCCTCGGAAGTCGTGGAGCTCTTCACAACGGGCGATCCTGCCCGCGCCCGTGAGCTAGCCCTCAAGCTCGATCAGCTCAACACCGATCGCCGCGCCGCCGAAGCCGCGGTCATGGCCCAAATCGATGCAATGCTCGCCGCCGGTTCTATCGACCAGCTCGGCTGCCTGGTCATCGACGGCGACGGATGGCACCGCGGCGTCCTCGGCATCCTCGCCTCACGCGTCGTCGAGCGCACCGGCCGCCCCGCGCTCGTACTGAGCCACGAAGACGGCGAGGCCCACGGCTCCGGCCGCTCCATCCCCGGCTTTCATCTGCTCGAAGCGCTGGAAAGCTGCCACGATGTCTTCGTGCGCTTCGGCGGCCACGCGCACGCTGTCGGCTTCTCGTTGACCTCTGCACGCGTGCCCGAGTTGCGCGAGCGCCTGCAGCAGCACGCGACAGTAAGGCTCACGCCGCAGATCCTCGAGCGCAAGCTCGACTGCAGCGCAGAGCTCCCACTGCACCAGATCGACCTGCCGTTCTATCAATCACTCCGCCTCCTCGAACCCTACGGCATGGGCAACGAGGAGCCAGTCTTCATCGCGCGCGACCTCGCGCTCGATGCTGCGCCCCAGATCATGAAGGACGAGCACATTCGCATACGCGTCCGCGATGGAGAGACTGTCATGAAAGCGCTGGGCTGGCGCTGGGCCGAGCGCGTCCGTCTGCTCGCGTTAGACGCAGGCAGCCGCATCGACCTCGCCTATCGGCTGCGTATGAATGAGCATCCGGATTTCGGCGGGTTGGAGTTGGAGATTGTGGATCTCAGGACCCCAGTCTCACATTAGGTACCGCGCAAATCTCGCGACTATGTCAGCAGTTGCGTGAGGTTCCCGCTGAAGCAGGAGATGAGGTCCATCGATTATTTCTACAGCTGCCCCAGGTATTATTCGGCGTATTTCTCTGAGACTGAATCCGCTTATCAAACGGTCCTGTTTGGGCTGTAAAAGGAGCACAGGCACAGCAACGCGGCTTAATTCTGCACGTGCGTCACAGTTAAGAATGGCGCGGACTCGAGCGGATAGCACCTTCGGCAGCACGGACGAGATCGCAGCCCGCACAGCAGCCACTAACGAAGGCGATGCATTTGGCCCAACTAGAAACAATTCGATTGCCCACTTAGGGAAGATCGTGCTGAAGAAGATCGGGCCCAAAAGCGAGCAGGCAAAGCCCCACAATCCTCTAACTGGACTTGTGGCGAATCCTGCGCAAAGAGCCAAGCCTCGGAGATTCGGTGGATTGGTTGCCGCCCACTGAATCGCAAGAGGCGCCGAAAATGATTCGGCTATGAGCACATATGGCTCGGATAGGTCAGTGGCGGACTTCACAAAATCCGTTAATTCTGAGTATGGAAGACTAGAGTCGGTGGGATACCGCACAATCTTGATCTCGAAGTTTTCGGGAAGAGCGTGTACAAAATCCCTGAACAGATCACCGGTTCCATCCATGCCGGGCAGAAGTACGAGTCTAAGCACTGACTGAACCGTCCAAAGCGGGATTAGTTGACCTAACAGCCCGAGAAGTGAGTCCCTTCACTTCTTCATCGGCGCCAAAGGCTTCAAA
>JAUTWX010000467.1 GCA_030838385.1 Acidobacteriaceae bacterium | reverse complement strand
TGAGGGCCCGCCGGATGATGGCCTCCAGCGCCTGCTTGTGCGCGGCGTATTCCACCTCGCCCACATTGCCCCGGGCGCGGTCGGCTTCGAGTGCGAAGAGCTCCTCCTTGAGCGAGTTCAGCAGGCTACGCGTATGAGCCTCGGGGCTGGGCTCTGCGGCGGGGGGAGGCTGAGGCACCGGCGCTACCGTGGACGGCGGCGCGGCGCCCTGGGTCCAGGTGAGAGGCGCCGCATATTGCTCGGCGGCCGGGGAGCTGGAGACGCCGGCTGCGACGATCGCCTCGTCGTGCTGAGCTGGACGGCGCAGGAAGAACGCAGCAGCGATCACCAGCACCAGGCCAGCACCGGAAAGAATCCACCACTTGTATTTGCTGAGCGGGTCCGGGGTGTCGATGGGGTTGCCGAGGCCGCCGCCGGGCCGCCCGTCGTTGGCACTGGCCGGAGCACCCGGCTGACCAGTGCCGGGCTGGCCATTGCCTGCCTGGGCCGTCTGCACATCGCGGGGCAGCGCTCCGGAGCCGGAGACAGAAAAGCCCAGCGTCTGGGTGGGGCTGACATTCTTGGCGACGAAGGTCTGCGCGTTGATGTCGTCGTTGATGGGCTGATAGCGCGTCGACGGGGCCGGAGTGAAGGTCATGCTCTTCGGCACCATGATGACGACGTTGTCTGCCGTGTCAGCCAGTTTGGGCACGAACTTCGCTGATCCGGAGTAGGGAAGGCTGTAGGTGACCTGGAACTGCGTCTCACCGGGACGCAAGGGGAACAGGTAGGAGTAGTGGCCCTTCTCGCCCATCGGCGCGGGCGAGGAGGCTACCGGCATGCCGCCTGGCCCCATGGCAGCGGCGCCGTCGATCTTCGCGTCCGGCGGCAGGTAGATCTCGTAAGAGTGGCTGGAGAACTGCGTCCGCGGCGGCGTGGAGTCGTTCTTGACGAAGTAGCTCTGGGTGACGTGCAGTCCCTGCGGATCGGTTTCGATGCGGAGGACATTGGCCTCGGTGGTAATCCCCGGCACGGTGGCGGCCACGTCGAAGACCTGCACGTCCACGGTGGAGGTACTGGGCGGGGCGGGCTGGAAGTAGGAAGCCTTCTGGTGATCGACGCGGACGAGGTGCATGCCCTGGTCGGGCACATCGATGGAGTACTTGCCGTGCGCGTCGGTTTTGGTGCGCGCTGTCTCCTGCATGCGCTGCTGCAGTGAGACGAGGATGACGTCATCGCCGGCGGACGGCTTGTTGTTGGTGCCGTTGGTGACCGTGCCGGTGATGGTGGCGGCCAGCGCGGATGGAACCGCGAAGGAGATGAGGAGAAGGGCGAGGGAGAGCGAAATCTGCAGCAAGCGTCTCATGTCGAATCTGGGGACTAGGATACCGCCAACCGCCGGAATTGCGGATGATTTGCTCCACGGCCAGATCTTTGGGGCCGATAACCTCTCAGGCACGTCCGGCGCGCAGCCATGCAGCCCAGTCTGATCTTCCGTTGCATTCGGCCAATTGTGCAGCTGCCTCCCAGTCATAGACCACGGCTCGGTGCTCGACCTGCCAGGCGTCGTCAGACCGGGTGAGGATGGCGTACCGTGCGTGTGGGCTGCCGGCTTCCATCGCATGCGGGTACGGCGATTCTTCCGTGTAGGCGGGAAGCCCCACACTGCCGGGATTCACCAGCAGCGCACCGTTGGGCATCGAAACAGCGCGACTCTGATGGCTGTGGCCGCAGAGGACGAGACGGGCGGCGATGCCGTGTAGAGTCGGTGCGATCTCGTCCGTGCGCTTCATGCGCACGCCCTGTGGTGTGATTTCTTCGAGCAGGTACACATCGTCGGCCCAAGGTGTGCCATGGCACAGCAGAACGTCGCCGAATGTGAGGGTCTGCGGCATCGCGGACAGCCAACGCTTGTGTTGTGCGGTCAGAGCTTGCCGATTCGCAGCCAGCGTGCTGCCTGCGGCGACGATGGTGCTGTCTTCATAGAGCAGGCAATCGCAGTTGCCGCGGATGCTTGGCAGGTCGAGCGGCATGAGCCGGTCGGCTGTGCCGGCAGGATCGAGTGGACCCTGCAGATGGTCACCGAGGTTGACCGTCTGTGTGACTGCCTGCGCGGCAATGTCGGCCAGCACTGCGTCAAGCGCGAACAGATTGCCGTGAATGTCAGAGAGGACAGCGAAGCGATCGAGACGCGGCACGGTCACGCGCGGCGGACAACGGGCTGCTGCAGACGCTCGATCTCCGCCAGGACTTGCGCGGCTTCGGCCTCAAGCGCTGCGCGCTGCGCGGTGTAGTCCTCTTCCGGATATTTGCCGGCGCGGTACTCGAAATTCAGGTCGCGCAGGTTCTCGTAGAGCACAGCCTTTTGTTCTTCGAGGAAATCGAGGCGCGTCTTGACACGCTGCGCGGCGACATGGCGCTCCGGGTAGAAGACATAGGCGAAGAGGGCGACGGTGAGGATGGCGCAGGCAGCGAGAATCATGACAGGTCGCCTCCAGTCTCGCGGCGTATACGCTGTTCGAGCACGAGCGTGTTGGGATCGCTTGCCGGCGCGGGCATGGCGACGGTCCGGGGACGCCAGCGGCGGACGATGAAGAAGACGCCGCCGATGCCCAGCAGCAGAACGATAGGCGGGACCCACCAGGAGAACCGGTTGAGGCTCGTGAACATGGGCGCCGCCAGCGCAGTGGGGCCGTACTCGTCCTGGAAGGCGCGAAAGATGGTGGTGTCGTCGTCACCGTGGTCGATGGAGGCGGCGAGCTGGCCGCGCATCTTGTCGGAGTCGGGACAGCCGACGTGATTGCACTCGCCCAGAAGCTGGTTGCAGCCACAGGGGCACATGATGGCGTGGCTCAGCTTCTGGTATCGCGGGCTGTTGGAGGTGTCGGAGGCGTGGGCGCCGAAGGCTACCACGGCGGCGACAACAACAAGGTAAAGCGCCGAGCGAAGGTGTTTCGGCAGCATCAGTCGCCACCTCGCAAGGTTGCCGGCTCGTTCACCAGCGAGCGTCCCGGCGCTGTTGCCGGCTGCCGCCCGCGTGCCGGTGAGAGCACCGTCGTGAGATTGGGCACCAGGGCAACCAGCGTGCCAGTGATCACGACCACGACTCCGATCCATATCCATGCGACCAGCGGATTAAGGAAGACTTTGATGATCGGGCGGTTGGTGTCCGGATTTTGGCCGGCGTAGATCACGTACAGGTCCCAGGCCAGGGTGGAGTGATTTGCCACCATGGTGGATACCTGTTGCGAGGCGACGTAAAAGCGCTTTTCGGGTGCGAGTTGGGTGATCTTCTTGCCGTTGCGATAGACATCGAGCACCGCGTACTCGCTGTCGTAATTTGGGTTGGTGTCCTGGGTGTAGTCCTGGCAGACCAGGGTGTAGGGGCCGACGTGCATCGATTGGCGGAAGTCCATCTCCTGCTCGGTGGAGCGATTGAATGCGGAACCGGCCAGACCGATGAAGATGATGACGACGCCGAAGTGGACGATATAGCCGCCGTAGCGGCGGGTGTTGCGCTGGATGAGCAGGAGTATCGCGGCGAAGACGTTTTTCCCGGTCTGTACCTTCAACACGTGAGCGCCACGCAGGAACTCCGATGAGATGGCGGTGACGACGCCGGCTGCGACGGAGAAGACGACGAACGAATAGAGCGAACCCTGCTCCTGCCACGGGCGCTCGCCGATGGCGAGCAATGAGACAGCGGTGGCAATGGTTGCGATGGAAGGCAGCACGAAGTTGCGGCGGATGGAGCGCAGCGACGAGGAGCGCCATGCGAGCAACGGCCCCAGTCCCATCAGCGCCAACAGACTAAGACCAATCGGAATCGCGATGCGGTTGTACCAGGGCGCGCCGACGGTGACCCGGTTGCCCTGCACGTACTCGCTGAGCACCGGGTAGAGCGTGCCCCAAAGGATGGTGAAGCAGGCGGCGAGGAAGATGATGTTGTTGAACAGGAAGCTGGACTCGCGCGAGACCAGCGATTCGATCTTGTGATCGGACTTCAGATGATCGCGCTGCAGGATGAA
>JAUTWX010000413.1 GCA_030838385.1 Acidobacteriaceae bacterium | reverse complement strand
TTGAGCATGTATTCGAGCCAGTCGGTGCCGTCGGGAACCTGGAGGCTGACCCAGTTGGTGACGCCATCGTCTTTGGGTCCGCCGTGCCAGTAGGGGCGGAAGCCGAGAATCTGCTGCCAGAACGCGTCCTCTTTGGCGCGGTCGGTGACGATAAAGCCCACGTGGATGATACGGGTGCTGGTGGCTGAGGGTGAGCCGAGCCCTGTTGCGATAACCTTCTCGGAGTTTCTCTGGACGAAGATGACGAGGTTGCCTTCAGGGTCGCGGACGCCGAACTGGCCGTTCTTGAGGGGAACCTCCGGCTTGATGTTGTGGGCTTCGAGGTAACGCTCGAGCTTGGCTGCGTCCTCGGTCGTGAAGGCTACGGCCGCCATGCGGACGTTGGGCTGAGGAGGCGGTGGTGTCGTGAGGACCTCGATCCACTGCGAGTGGTTCACGGGATAGAGCCACATGTCGTCAGCTTCCTTGCGCTCGAAACCGAGGGTAGACCCGTAAAACTTCTGTGCAGCGGCCGAATCGGTCGTGTAGAAACGAGCGAAGGCGACTCCGGTAATAGGTGGGCGCGTGGGTTGCTGGGCGAGTGCCGGAAGCGAGAGCAGGCAGGCGAGCAAGAGGATTCGTTTCATGAGACGAAACTGTAATGAACTCTCGCCGATTGGTCAAAAAAGGCCGTTTGCTCAATATAGCCCGAGCGGTTCAATCGCAACCAGCGCCGAGCACTTCCAGAGTTGTCTCGGAATCCTCGATGAAATCTTCAGTAGAAGTTTCGTGCCGCGATGCGAAGAAGGCTTCGATAGCATCCAGAACAGCAGGACCGTTCTTCGATTCAAAGATCTGTTTGCGCAGCGCGCCGCCGCCGGGGACACCGTGGGTGAACCAGCTGGCGAACTGCTTCATCTTGCCGACGCAGTCTCGATGGCGCTGGTCGCGAGCGGTCTGGCCGGACGCCGTAATGGCTGTCGCGCGGGCGGCTTCGGCAACCTCTTCAAGAGCGATCTCGTCGACCAGCATGCCGAAGTAGGTGCGGATCATGCGGTAGCGGTCCTGGTCGGTCGGTTCGTCGTAGGTCCCTGTGCCGGTGGCTTCCTTGGAGGCGGTGTACTGCGCGATCTGGCGGAAGATCCACGGGTTGGAAGGCGCGGCACGACCGATCATCACGGCGTCGCAGTGAGTGACGTCGACCATGGCGGCGGCGTCCTCGGGGGAGCGGATGTCGCCGTTGCCGATGACCGGGATGTTGACCGCGTCCTTCACCGCGGCGATGTACTCCCAGCGGGCCTGGCCGGTGTAGCCATCCTCGCGGGTGCGGGCGTGGAGGGCGACAGCGTTGAGGCCGCAGTCTTCGGCGAGCTTCGCGAGATCGACGCAGACGATGTGCTTGTCGTTCCAGCCCATGCGGAACTTGACCGTGAAGGGAATGGTAACGGCGCTGCGGATGGCTTTGAAGATGGTCTCGATCAGCGGCAAATCCCGCAGCAGGCCAGAGCCGCCGTTGCAGGCGACGACGCGCTTGGCCGGACAGCCGAGATTCAAGTCTACGAGGTCGAAGCCGGCGTCCTGCACGATGCGGGCGGAGTCGGCGAGCGTGACGGGGTTCGACCCGAAGAGCTGCGCGGAGATGGGGTGCTCGTCGTCGTAGTAGGTGAGGTAGCGCTTGCGCTTGGTCTCGCGCATGCGGGAGAGGCCGTCGGCGGAGGTGAACTCCGTCATGATGAGGCCGCAGCCGGACCGCTGGTTGGAGGTCTCTACCGTTACGTCGGCCGTACGGGCCGAGGCCGTGAACTGGCTGGCATTTTTGATGAAGCGGCGGAAGACCGTGTCGGTGACGCCGGCCATTGGCGCAAGGACGGTGGCGGGAGCGATCCGAACATTGCCGATGGTGAAGCTCGCAGGGACGCGGGTGTGCTCGGGCATGGCGTGATCGACTGGGTCGTCCCAGCGTTTCTGCTCGAGGGTATAGCGCTTTTTCATGATGAGCGATGTGCTGTTTGAGCAATGTGCTTTGAGCTCAAAACTCGAGCCTCAAGCTCACAGCTAAAACAAAGGCCTCCGCAACTGGCGGAGGCCCTTGCTGGTTTCGGCTCCGCTTACTTTGCCGCGGTCTCGCCGCTGGCGGTTTTGGCTTTGCCGGCGTCGGATTTGTTGAACTTGCGGCGGAACCGCTCGACGCGGCCGGCGGTGTCGATCAGCTTCTGCTTGCCGGTGAAGAACGGGTGGCAGGCGGAGCAGATTTCGACGACGATGTCGCCCTTGTGCGTGGAGCGGGTCTCGAAGGTCGTTCCGCAGGCGCATTTGACGTGAATGTTTCCGTACTTCGGGTGAATACCTTCTTTTGGCATGGTGATTATCCTTTTTCCTGAACTTTTATGCCTGCCCGGCGTGCGGATCGCTTGCAACGGTAGAGCTCACGTCACATCGAAATGCCTGTCGCGCCGCCGCTTACGCCCCCGTCAAGGAGCGCTCAAGCAGTGTTTCTAGTTTATCTGATAATCCAGATATATCCAAGATTCGCACAGGGGGCATTTGGATTCAGATGCTGCGATACTGGGCGTACGTTATGAGTGAAGTTTGTTCGATCTGCGGTGGATCGGGTCTGCGGGTGGTGCAGGAGAACGGTCGCCAGTTTGCCCAAAATTGCGTTTGCCGGATCGAGCGCCGGGCTGAGCGGATGCTGGGGCGCGCGCATATTCCCAAACGCTATGAGCACTGCGCGCTCGAAAACTACGAGACGAACTTCCCCTCCTCGAACCGGACGCTGGGTGCGGCCCATCTTCGGGCGCGGAAGTTTGTCGAAAGCTATCCGCTGGAGACTGCCGGGACCGGCCTGCTGCTCACCGGCTCCATCGGTGTTGGCAAAACGCATCTGGCGGTCGGGATTTTGCAGGCTCTGGTCGCCGAGCGTGGCGCTACCGGGTTGTTTTACGACTATCGCGACCTGTTGAAGCAGATTCAGAATAGCTACAACGCGCAGGTTCGCGAGACCGAGCTGGAGATACTGGCGCCGGTCTTCGAAGCCGAGGTGCTGGTGCTCGACGAACTGGGCGCGTCCAAGCCGACTGACTGGGTGTGGGACACCGTCGCGCATATCCTGAACACGCGGTACAACGACCGCCGCACCACGATCATCACGACGAACTACGCCAATGCCGGGCCACTGGGGATGGAGTCCGGAGCGCGTGCGTCCATGCGTGAGGAGACCCTGGGCGACCGCATCGGCGAGCGCATGCGATCAAGACTGCAGGAGATGTGTGTTGTGGTGGAGATGCAGGGAGAAGATTTCCGGCAGAAGGTAAAGCGCGCCAGTTTCGCTTGACGCAACCGGCAGAAAAAGCAGCGTTACAGCAGCGTAGCCAGCAGAAACGCACCGGCGGTCAGGGCAGCAAACTGATACAGGCAGTCGGATGTAGCAGTCGCAGATCCTATTGCGGCAGCCGGAACCGCCGGCAGCAGGCTGGTTGGGAGATTCGGTGTCGGAAGCGGCGATTTGTCTTTCAGCGGGTTCATAACAAGCCTTCTGCGTACATCGGGGAGGATGGCTTACAGAACAATAGATGTTCGTTAACGCGATCTTGCTCCAGGAAGTTCCGGTCTTTGATGAAAAACCTGCAAAGTTTTTCCTGGTCGTCACTGCAGTGATTCCTCCGATCGGTTGTCTGCGTGGTGGTTCCCCTACGAATCGACGGGTATAAAATCTCGGCTTATGAGCGAACTGCCGCCAGACCCTACTCCTGTGAATTCACCCGTGAATCCTTCGGCACCTACGCCAGCTACTGCGAAGAACGACGCAATGTTCGCCAGCAAACCGCCTGCGGGAGGCGGAATCCCCGTCGTGGCCTGGGGCATTGCGGGGCTTGCGGTTCTGGTGGTAATTATCGTCCTGGTGCTGGCGGGAAGGCACAAGGCGGCCACTCCCACGACTATGCAACCGCCGGCACCCTATGCGGCGAATCTACAGTTGTCGCAGCTCGCGATGAGCGAATCGACCAGCCTCTCGGGGGGCAAGTCCACCTTCATCGATGGGCACATCAAGAACACCGGCGATAAGACCGTGACCGGCATTACCGTGCAGGTGATCTTTCGCAACAACGAAGCGATGCCGCCCCAGATCGAAACCCTGCCGCTTTCG